>JAIRLW010000260.1 GCA_031259095.1 Planctomycetaceae bacterium
TTGCAATAATTGAAGCCGTACCCATGTTAAAAATAACCGGCTCTTGTGTTAAATAAAATTGTTGAAAATTTTTAATCCTGCAAACGATATTGTATTGATGTCCAAGCGTACTGTAACGGCTATTTGTCGTCAATTTAATTTTACTCTCATCTTTAGGATAATAGTTTGTAAAACATAATTTTGTATAACCGACACTATCCTTAAAATCAAGAACTGGGTAATGATTATGATATTCTGTTGTATAGTATTTCTTATCTAAAATATAACCAACGTCAAAATGACACTCGTCATAATTTGCCAAATCAAGTGTTCTATATTCCTCAATAGAATGAGTATTCTTTGTGTACGTATTATAAAAGTCCAAAAACACAGAAGGTTGTTTGATAAAGTTCCAATTTTCCACTCGCCGTACTAACTCGTCTTGAGGAATTTTTTTGATTTCTTTATTTTTGCTCTTTAAATAATTTGCAAAATTATCAGATTGTTTTGCAGTGCAATGTTTATAGTTGATAATTTTAACTTTATGAGATTTTTTTGCTTTCTTCTTAGTTGCAACGAAAATAAGTGAAGATGTCGCAACAGGTTTATTTTGCGTTAATCCCCGACCGATAAATAGATTTCCTTCAAACGTGATTATTTTTTCTATGGTTGTCTCATTCGCCAAATAAGACCGGATAACATCAAGGTCTCCAGCGGTTAATATTGTCTGAGGGACAATGTAACATATTTTTCCGCCTTCTTTCAGTAACCCAAAACTTAACGCAATAAAAAAAACGTACAAATTCGGTTTGGGAGAATATAATTTAGGACGACCAACCGCCGTATTTAAATTCACTCCATAGACATTTCCCATCGTAATAGAGGCATCTTCTTTATTTTTTATTTTTTTGGTAAATTCCACGCCTTGTTTACAACACTCGTTATAACCGATATAAGGCGGATTTCCTACCACATAATCAAACCGCATTCTTTTACCGTTATGTCCCTGCATTGATTCAATCATTTCCTGTAAATCTTTGTTGTCGCGCATAAATGATTTGTAACTAAAATCAGTTTTTGCAAACAGCAAAGTGAAGTCGATTTTATCTTGTTTTTCCGCTAATCCTGCATCTAAAAATTCAGAAATACTATCTTTCGTTTTGAAAATTTTGATTTTACGGTCAATCGGATTTTCATAATTATCGTTGACAATTAACGGCAAAAGACGCATTAAAATACTCATTTCCGCAAGAAACAACGGAAATTCCGCAATATCCAATCCAAAAATATTTTCACTGACCAAATCTTCTATAATTTTTGATTCAGTTTTGGCGGCTTTACCTTCAAATGTTTCGACAATTCTATCAACGGCGCTGTACAGAAATGTTCCTGCTCCGCAAGAAGGATCAATGATAGAAATTTTGTTTTGGTTTGCAGCAAGATTTTTATGCGTATATCCCATCTCATCAAGCATGAAATTGACAACATCGGGATCGGTAAAATATTGTCCTTTGTTCTTATTTTGATACAAATCTTTCAAATAATTTTCGTAAATAAAACCGAATATTTCGTTTTTGAGATTGGCAAAATTATATTTGTTGATAAACACAATAATATCAAGCCAAGGAGAAATATCGTCTATCGTTAAATCATCATGTTTCAGATTTTCTGTAATTTTTTTGTTAATTTCTTTTTGTTTTTTTGCAAAAGGTTTATAAATTTTTTGAGAGATATATTCTGAAATTTCACGAATATCCCTTACGATCATGTTATAAAAATCGCTGTCGTGAATTGATTTTTTTATACATCTTAATAATTTTTGATATTCGTCAATAAATTTTTTATAACCATTATCCACTAAGACTTTATAAAGAATAAATTGAATAAGATAAGCGTAGGATGTTTCAATCTCCTGCTCTTGAAATAAATCCAGCATACCGGATTTTTTTAATTTAACTCTGAAATTGTTTAAGAGACGTGTTGTATCGTCAAAAAAAATAGCGCGGTATTCAGAAATATTCAAATTAATTTTTTCCTCAAACAGATTTTGCTGATCAGACGGATTAAATATTTCGATATAATAATTTTCCGTCTTTACATAATCTTGCCAAAAAATAAGAAAATCATCTGGATTATCAAAAATCTCCTCAATGGTAAATTTTTTGTATGACGTTGCGCGGTAAAATCGCCATTCATGACCATCCGTCAATATGCCGTATTGTTTACTGTAATCAAGTTGGTATCTTCGCAACTGGGTAATCCCTTCTTCAATTTTCGTAAAACATTTGACTTCAACAGGAATGGTAACCTCTTTGCTGATATAAAGCACAAAATCAGGACGACCTGCTTTTCCGCTCTCTGTATCATGAACAAACGTACCCGATTGAATTGTTTTAGTAACTGTTTTTGATAAATGAAATAATTCGGCAGAAGTAAAAATATCCGCAATAAAATCATGAACTCCGCCGCCGGTTTCTCTGATTTTATATCCTTCTCTGTTATCGTTCCATTTATTTCGTAACTCATCAATCAAACACATTGATTATCTCCTTATTAATGGAAGGTAAATGTTTCCTTTGTCTGAACGATGATTAAAATGATTACAATAAAACAATCCGTTACGCCTACCCGCGATTCGCTATTAATGATAGACTGCTCCTGATGGACATAGAAGTTTGAAACGTTCTTTGAGTTCTTCGATTACTTTCTGATCTTTCGGCAACAATAACGGATCGGCGTCAGATAAATTGTAACGGGCAAGAACAATTTGCGCTTTGAGATTGGTTTGACCGTCAACAGTTCCTTCCGTTTTGAGTTTAACCAACGCGCCGTCTTCTTTAACAATCGAAGCCGTAATCGTCAACGTTTGACCGGGTTGGACAAAACGGGCATATTTAACGTTACCAACCTCTTTAAGAACGACAATACTATGGGCAAAATTTTCAGAAACACGAATCAACCACGCAGAAGCCTGAGTTAACGCTTCCAACATCAACACGCCGGGCATCACCGGAAAATTCGGAAAATGATCCTTCAAATACTCCTCCGATAATGAAAGCGATTTGGTCGCAACAATTTGTTTGCCTAACTCCAAAGATTCGATTCGGTCAATCAAAGAAAAATACATGATCGCTAAAGATAGGGTTATATCCGCAACAATAAAAGATGCGGCGTTTGTTTGTTTGTTTAATGTGTTATTGGTTTATTTTTCAAGAATCAGCGCAAACGATCTTCCCATTCGGGTCTGATTCAATTTAAGAACAAAAGGCGAGGACAATTTCGCCGGTTTACCATGAACAACATTGATCGGACAATCCGGCGCCGTTTTTTCGTGATTCCGTGTCGGAGGAATCTGACCGTCTCGTAAGGAAAGAACCGCCGAAACCAATTCAACGGCTCCGGTTCCACTGCCAAGATCGCCGAAATTGCCTTTGTTGGATGTTACCGGAATATCTCCAAGAACATTTTGAATGGCTTCCGCTTCAATCCGATCATCGTGTTCGGCTCCCGTTCCGTCCGCATTGATAAATCCAATCTCGTTCGGCGTTAAACCGGAAGACCGCAACGCAAACCGGATACTTTGACAAATTGCCTGACCGGTTGGACGTGTTTTGTGAAGATTAGGTTCGTTGACTTCGGCAAATCCGCGAATTGTTGCGTAAATTTTTGCGCCACGGGCTTCGGCGAAATCACGTCTTTCGAGAACAAACGCGCCCGAACCTTCACCCAAAACACTGCCGCAGCGGTCAACATCAAACGGACGCGGAACACGGCTAGGATTCTCTTGACGCGGCGCCGTAAAATAGGATTTGATACGGGTTTGAAAATCCTGATTAACACGGTTACCGCATCCTCCGGCAATCATCACATCGGCGGATCCGCGTTCAATTGTTCGGACGGCTTCGATAATCGCCGCAAGACTTGAACCGCGGCACAATGTTACAGAATTACTCGGTCCTCGTGCGTCGTGACCGATGGAAATCTGACACGCCGGCATGTTGGGGAAAAATTTAAGCATCCAGAGCGGAAAAACTTCATTCATTGCGTCAATTCCCCAACGATCAAAATGGTATTGCCCATTCTCAATACCGGCACGATAAGCATCAAGAAGCATGTCCACTTCTGCGCCAATCAAATCAGAACCAAAAACAACGCCAAACCGTTCAGGATCAACCGTTCGGGCGTCGCCTTCGGTAACAAGTCCGGCATCAGCCGACGCATGGCAGGCAGAAACAAACGCCAGTTGGATGTCCCGACTCATCACCTTAATATTTTTTCGCGGTTTTACAAAATCTTTGGCGCGGAAATCGGGTACTTCGCTTCCCATCGGACGAAGTGAATCGTCGGAGGTGGCGATATTCAGAAATCCAATGCCGCTACGACCTTCAAGAAGAGCGTTATGAAATGATTCCTTGTCGATCCCGACTGGTGAAAGGACTCCAAGACCCGTAAGAACAACTTCCTGAGTGATCATGCTGTTTGGAAAAAAAAATGAAAAATAACAAAATAACCTGATAATGAAAAAACAATTCCAACTATATTACCTGAAAATAGGTTTTACGACAAGACCCTGAGTATCGTTGATAGTGGAAAGTGGAGAGTGGATAGTTTTGTCCTTATTGTCCTCAATATTGTCCTCAATGTCCCTAAAAAATTTTCACAGTGCAAAGACCAATAGGACATTAAGGACAAAACTCTCCACTTTCCACTATCCACTAATTTTATTTTGCTCTTGGCATTGCCAATAAAAATTGATATAATTTTTCGACATTTTGGTTATCGGAGTTGGTCAAATTCCGACATGGTTGGTTTTACCCCTGTGATTATTATTTGAGATTTAAGGAGTTTTACTTTGACGGAATTACAATCAGAATTAACATTTATCCGTTTTTTACGGGCGGGTATTCTTCTAGCGGCATTGATTGTTGTTCCGGCAACGGCGGTTTGTTGGAATATGATTCCTAAAGATTTTTTTGGAAACGACCAATATGATCAAACAAATTCTCTTCATAATCAAACGATTAATCAAACAATATGCCAGCCTCCCACATTGGAAAAATCGGAAAATTTTCATTCCGATAACAAACCAGTCCCTGAATTGCCGCCAACTTTTGCGCTCAATCCTCCTTCTTCTCTATCTTTTTCATCTTCTCCGGATTTTTTGTCAAAACCTTATGAGCCAAAACCCAAAACTCATGAGTATGAATTAAAACCACAGGAAATGGTTCCTGAACACAATACGGTAATCAGGACAATGGGCGGAATCGACGAGAAAACAGACGAGAAAACATTTGAACAATCCATTCCAAATTCTTTCACTAACAAATCTGCAATCATTTTAGCCGCCGCATCTTCTGAACCGATGCGGAATGCGAATTATTCTAAGGTGAATGATTCTGCCGACTATCGAACAACCGCTACGGCGCCGCAACAAAGTTTTCCGGTACTCGAAAACCAATTGAAACAACTTGGCGCAAAATATTACCGATTGGAAAAATGGGGAAGTCGCGGTGAATTATTCCGATTTTCCTGTTACGTATCCCCTTCGGAACCGTATCGGTATCAAAAATATTTTCAGGCAATTGATTCGGATGAACTGAAAGTGATGGAATCGGTGATTGAAGAAATCAAACGTTGGAAAAAATAGTCCCGCCGATTAACGCTGATTTTTAACGATTATTTTGAAGAATTGATCATGATATAAAACTCATCGTCATTATTCAGTGGAATTTCCAATACTGATTTTTAACGACGAAATACACGAAGGGACATGAAAATGGCAACTTCTAAAAACTCATTTTTTGGTTGACCGAAATCGACTAAAATCAATTTTAGCCGATTTCGGTCAATTTTCATCTGTGAATAAATAAGTTTTTAGAGTTCCTATTGGTCAAGATGACGTTAAAGTTTACGATGTTTCTCAATTTTCTTGACCAAATGTTGAAGCGAATCAAAGACTATTTGAGCGGTTGGAGGCGGGGCGTTACGTTGTGGAATGACGACCAGATCGAAAGTTCCTGCGAATTTGGTTCGGGTTTTTCGGAACGCTTCACGGATAAGACGTTTCCAACGGTTACGAATTACGGCGTTGCCAACTTTTCGAGAAACGGAAATCCCCAGCCGACTTTGTTCCAATCCGTTAGGCATTGCAAAAACAATCAGCACATTGTTTGCTGCTGAGCGTCGAGCGTCCAACACCAGCTTAAATTCCGGCGATTTACGAATTCGGGCTGTTTGTGGGAAGTTTCCGGTTTTCATCTGCATCGTGAATAACAAATCGTTAATCGTGAATAGTAAAATAGCAACACAATGGAAGTATCTTCTCACATTCCGAAATAATCGGAATTTATTTTTTCACGGCATTTTCCGTAATGAAAAAGGAATGAATTACGAGAAGCGACGCTCCGCACACGAGCATCGAATCGGCAATATTGAAATTCGGCCACGGATACGAACCAAGCATCACCAGAATCCAATCCCGAACGCCATAAATTGGTTCGCCGTCATTCCAGCGCAAACCGTGTAAGCCGAGCCGATCATAAAGATTGCCGATAATTCCCGCAACAATCAGTCCTAGCGTTACCATAAGAAACCGACTCTTCCACGCAGAATAAACAATCCAGATTAAAAGTCCGGTTAAGAAAATAAACGACAAAAGAGCAAGCCAAATAATTTGTCCTTGCCCGATTCCGAATAAGGCGCCTTGATTCAGACTGGTCTGAAATCCCAGAATATCCCGCCAAATCCAATAAACCCCAGAAAGTTCGGGTTCCTCAATCGCTCGGTATTTTCCCGGCATTCCAATCGCCTCAAAAACCAAACTCTTCGTCGCTAAATCGGCAATAACGCCCGCCAATACAATCATCGCAAAGCATAGAATACGGAAAACAAAACAGAACGAAGAAATAGAACAATCAACCTTTCGCTCCAAATCATTCGCTGCTTCCAAACCAATCGAATCATTCGTTTTAGTTTTGTTTTCCATTAGCATTTTTTCAGGGGATAAATTTATTTTTTCTTTTTATCGGCAACTTTTTTCTGATACTCGTCAAACGAAATGATTGCGAACGTGCGTCGAAATTCTTTTGCTTGATCAATCCGTTGCCAATCGGCGTGATCCAAACGTACGACTATTTTGTGGGAACTTTGTGCTTTGTCCGGTTTGGCAATCGGTATCTTGCCTTTGGGAAAAACCGAAACGGATATCCGTGACGCAAAACGATTTTGTTCTCGGAGCATCCGATTCACCTCAAGACGTACCAACATCGTTGTCGATCGCGGATCAAGGCGAAGATGGAGATAACACAGCCAATCACAAGAATCAAAATATTGTTTCGACGTTTCAGGATCGGTTAAAACGTGGGTGACCAAAAGATAATCAATCCAAGGAGATTGAAGGGCAAGCGTTCCCGATGTTTCCTCATATTCCGGTTGGAATACCGGTTTGACCGCAAAAGCGTTGAAGGTGTTTGGGTCTAATCCCGGACTGGTCATCACCTGTTGACGCATTAACTCAACTTTCTTTTTTGTTTCCGCACCGTCAAGTTGGGTTTGAACACGCAACACCGGATCAAGCAACGTAAAAATTTGTCGGTCGGCATCAAAAAATGTTATTTCGCCGTTTTCGCCAATCAGACTGATAAAGTTACCGTTTAATAAAAGAGTCGTGCTTGTCATTTTTTCCGACGCCCCCTCAACCTGTATTTCGTTGTCAATCCGAAATTCCGCCGCAATAGAATTGCCAACACCGCAAAGTAATAGTCCAAAACAAAGAAAATTAAAAACGATAAACAGAATAAATGATCTCATTGTTGTGCGGTTTGTGATATGGTATGAATTTTGTAGTTTGTAATTGGGAATTTTACCACTTAACCGTATTTTACTCAAGAGCAATTCCAAAAAATTCCCCTTACTTTCAATCAGTAATTCATTTAATAGTGGAGAGGTAGGCGATATTTCGCCGAAACGTTTCCTCTCTTTTGTCCCAACAGTCCTTATTGTCCTATTTGTCCCTAACATTTTTTTCAGTGAAGGGACATTAGGGACGAATGGGACATGATGGGACAACATTGGGCATGATCAACTGCTAAAGGTAAGCAAGCCTTTGGTAAAAGACCGTCCACCTTTGGTTGCGGCTGCGCCGTGATATGGTAAAATATTGTGTTGATTTGAATAATTTTTGAACACGGAGTCCGTTGGCGATATGTTCACAATCCAATGTACAACCTGTAACGCGAAACTTAATGTCAAGAATGAAGAACTCATTGGTCAGATTCTTGCGTGTCCTAAGTGCGGCGGAATGGTTCTCGTGCAGCGACCGGAAAACGATGTTATTTTATCGCCGGTTTCACCGCCATTCAAAAAGTTTCCCGATCTTTTGACGGCTGAAACGGAATCGGGAATTATTAAGCCGTTGCCGGAACACCTCGCCTCTGAATCGTCGGATTCTCCAACTCCACCGTCCATTCCAACACCTCCACTATCCGCGTCGGAACTCCGAACACGAAAAATTTTGCTCAGTGTTTTGGCAATTCTTTTTCTCATTCTAATTACAACGATTGGCGTTCTGTTTACGGTTAAGGGCAATCGTAATCGTTTAGAAAAAATTACGGTTGAATCTCCTGAAATTGCGGATGAACTTTTGCAACAACCGCAGATTCCCGAACCGCAACCAGTTCCTGATTCTGCGATTCCGGTTGAAACCGGAGTTTCTGCGCCGCCCGATTCTCCTGCCGAAAAGGTCAATTCTCCTGCTGAAAACACCACACAACACGAAGTAAACCCTGTTGAAAATTCCGAATCTCCTGCCGAAAACATCAATCCTCTTACTGAAAATACCGACACGGATGAGAGTACACGCCTTGCGGCGTTGCTTGCCCAAACGCCGGAAAAAACACAACCGGAAATTCGATCAACAACCGATTTATTGTCGGAGATTGAAAAGAAAATTCCGGGACTTGTTCCGGTTTTGCCGGTATTTTCGTTGAATATTCAGGATCGGCTGGCGATTCCGCTTACCGGTCTTAAACTTGAGAAAACGTCGTTGCTGAACGCGGTTCGGCTGTTGTCTGATTTGACGGAAATCCCGATGACGTTTGATCTTGACGAAATGCGTCCGCGCGGAATTCGGATCGACAACCCATTGACCGATCAACAGTTTGGCGCGGGAACATCGGGCGAAATGTTGATAAAAGTGTTGGCGTTGCTGGAGTTGGAGCCGGTGGTGGAGGATCGCCAAATCCTGATTACTGTTCCGCCAGAACGTCGGAATACACTGTTGGAACAGACATTCGAGGTGACCGATCTGGTCGAGAACACTAAAAACTCTAACGAACCCTTAACCCCTAAACTTCTTGCCGAAATTCAGCAACGGCTCATTGATCCGACAAATGAATCATTTATCCGAATTTCAGATAATTCATTAATTGTTCAAAATCGTTTTCGGAAGTTGGAGGAGACCTTGCGTGTGTTGGAACAACTCCGTGTGATTCGGAATTTGCCGCAACAAACCGAAGTGGTTGGCGAATTTTTGGCTCCCGAAGCATTCGGCTGGGACGCGGTTATGGCTCCGCTCACCCTAAACTATTACCAACCCACCGCGTTGTCCGATATTTTCTCTCAACTGGAATCGGCAACCAAACTCAAGATTGTTGTTGATCATCGGGCGTTACACCGGACGTTGAGTCCGTTGCAGTCGATGAAAGCAACGGTTCGGTGTAATCGCGGGACAGTTCACGAGGTACTCGAAAAACTGCTAACATCAGTGGATACCGCCTCGCTAACTTATCGGATTACCGATTACAACACCATTGAAATCACCACACGGGACGTTGCCCGTCAACCGGACAAAATGAGTGTTGAAGTTCACCGTTTTGCAACGGAAACCGATGAAACACCGGAAGAATTAGTCCGAATAATTCGTTCCGCGTTGGAGCCGGACTCTTGGCGGTTGCCGGAAAATCAGGAAACGGTTGGACGCGGCGATATTATAATCGATCATCCTTCGGGTTGCCTGCTTATCCGACAAAGTCAACCAATTCAACGTCAAATCCGACTCTGGCTCGGAAAAAAACAATCACAATGAATCACTCCCAATGTACAAACTTATAAAATAGGTCAATGATGAAAATTTTCTGATTATCTCAAATTTTTTGGGGTATGCCAAAAATCAAGAGGTAGGCAATATTTCTCCTGAAATATTGCGTCGGCGATAACCGACTTGCCCCTGTGAACAGCAGGAAATCGGATAGCCAAACGGCAGGCAACACCCATTGCCATCCGTCCACAGGGTCAAAGTCGGCGACCGCCGACGCGACCATGGGTGAAAACCCTTATTATACCACACAAATATTTTGTTCTTGCGGTGTGGGGTGAAAATTTTTATAATTGTTTGATTGATTGCGGCTAGGGTTCCTATATCTAATCTCTATGTTAGTCAATGTTGTTGTTGAAATTTGTTTTTTTTAATTTTATAAATTGAAAGGATTCAATTTTATGCCGGATTTTACTTTTGACTTTGTGTCCT
>JAIRLW010000293.1 GCA_031259095.1 Planctomycetaceae bacterium
CCAATTCACGGTTCAACCTACTCAATGTTTCCGATAAATCAAGATAAAATGCCGTTTGAGTTGCGTCAATCGCATTGAGAATACGCGATTTTTCTTCTGCAACTTGCGGTTTAGCCGAATGTATTTGAATTTGTTCCAAATATTCTGCATGAATCCAATCGTTCCATGAAAAAATTCGTTCGTTAAATTGATTTTGTTTCACAATCGGCGTTTGACGTAACCGCCGGCAAAAAGCAGAATCACACCACTCCAACGGCGCACAACGAATCTCCATATCGTTCGGCTGTAATTGCGGATGAATATTGTCCCAAAATTGCATTGCCAAAGAACGGATCATCACAATTCCTTCCAACAAACCATTGACTCCCAAAAGAACAGTTGCCGCTTCCGTTCCCCAAACAGCAATTTGTAAATCCTTTGATCGGGAAATTAATGTTTCACGGCAAAGCAATAAAACACGTTCCCAATCCGCTTGTTTTAATTGATGTTCCCAAACTCCTTGCGGCAACGACGCATCTTCCTCTCGCCGCGCCTCCTGAATTGAATCATAAATCGGATCGTAAAAGAGATAAAGCCCACACGGTTCCTCACCATCAATCGGTTTTAAAATTGTTTCAAGATCAAATAAACTTTTCATTGTTGATCGTTAGGCAGTATAAGTATTGGAGTTGAAGTAGGTGATTGTACAGGAAAATCAACAGAATCGTCAATCCAACCCTGAAAAATTTCACCTTTGTTAAGAGGAGGAATCGAAAGTTCTTGAAAATTCCGTACCTTTCGTTTTGGCAATTTTTGTAATAATTTTGGAAATAGAAATTGAGCCGGCGGACATTCTTGTTCGATTATTTTAGTTACAGGCGGAACCGGAACAGACGGCATTTCCGGTTTTTGATGCGCGTCCGATTGATTTAATACAGGAATTTCCGGTTGTTTTTCCGGTATCTCAAAACGTTTCAGATTTCCTTCCGCCGGCATCCAATCAGGAAAATAGCACGGAACAATAATGTCTTCTTTGTTTCCGTCATTACCGATTTTGGCGAGACGAATTTGTACAAAAGTTCGGAATAAATTTGTAACATCTTTATTGGAATGATTAGAATGTTTGGTATCATTCGGTTTGGTTGGAACTTCAAAAGACAGTAAATCGGCTATTCGATTGATATTTCCCGCCTGATCTTTTTCTAAAACCGGTTGAATATTTTCCGCAATAAAAACGAACAGGCTCCAAGGTGATGGATAATCATAAACAATCCGCATTTCCTGAAGCACCGCCTGACGATGTTCCGGCGGAGAAACAGGAACAACTCCGCCGTCTTTCGCCCATTGTAACGTAAATCGCGTCGGTGAACCAAACTTCCACACACCTTCTGTAACACTATTTCGTACAGAAAGTTCTTGATTATCCAATTGAAGCGATTGGTCAAGTATCCATGAATGACCATTTTCCGATGGATTGGCAACATGATATTTTATTGATACAATAATATCGGGAATTGTATTGGGTTCGGACAATTTTCCGAAAAAGATTGGTTTTATCTTTTTTATTATTTCATAAAAACTAATATAATCAGGCGGTATAATCCAAGTGATCGGTTGCGTCGGCATTTCAGGAAGTAACGAATAAAATGTCCGAACTGCGTCAGGTGAAGCAGAAGGAGATTGAGCAAAATGATCCGCAACAAAAGGAAACCGACCTTTCAAATAAGTATTAAAAAACGTTGCCGCTTTGTTCCATTGAGCAAAAAAATCAAGTTTGGTTTGACCTTGTTTCCATTCCCGCGCGGCTCTGTCCAATTCATACATTCGTTGATAAAACCAGTTAGGCGACGGGGAAAGCGGTTCATGTTCCTGTTTCGATAATTTAGTTTTTATGAACTGTTCCAACTGTGTGATCGGATTATTGGGAGTTTGTGCTTCGTGTTGCTCAACCCCTTCCCGAATCACTTTCCAACGTTCTATTCGTGTTACGTCATCATCTGAAGGCGATAAATCGTTACGGTTCAAAAGATAAGTGAGAATCGGATCAATACGGTTTTTCCAATACTTGAGTCGTTGTCTCCGCAAAGTCAGGTAAGAATCAATTTCTCCTTCCATAGCAATACCTAATAACGGTACAAGAATCGAACCGTAACCATTCCACGCAGAAAATGTTGTTTGGTTCGGTTCATAGAGATGATCCGCAAGACATTGTTTATCAAAACCCGCAAGAACCGCGAATGCCTGTTGATCCGCTACGTTTATTAATTCGTTACGTTGACGTTTTGCATCGTCGCCGAATGATTGGTAGAGATTGAGAAATTGTAAAATACTTTCCGTTACCTCTTGAAAATTGCCGTAAATGCCATACTCCACCGTTGGCAACCGGTGTATTCGACGCGAATCGGCAAGGAGTTTGTGCATGTTGTCAATCAATTGTTGTCTTGCTTTAATTTGAATCAGATTGTCATATTTCGTTTCTGTTTCGTTAAAAATCTTACCGTAACGATCCGCCATTTGAAGTGCATTAAACAAAATCTGATTATCCCATTCGACAGACATTGGATTTCCCGCCAATGGTACAACATAAGCCTTTTCAATTTGTTGCATAAATAATTCCTGCCGTAACCGCCCTACCAATGTTGTTAGAGATTCCAACCATGGTAATGGAGTAAGCGTATGGGACGATTGTAATTCAAAAAATTTTCCAGACCGGTTTGATTGCAACTTTTTCAGCCGTTCAAATTGTTCCCGTTTCAATAATAATGTATCGGCATCCCAACGTTTCATATCCGAATCATTCAAAAAAGTCTCTTTCCGAATCCTGTTACGAAGCGGGAGATTGTCATCGTTGTACAATGGTTTCTCATTGAGTATCCAATTATAATGTTCATCCTTCAAAGCAAGGACAACCTGATTCAAAACCGTCCAATATTGTTCCAATTTTTTTTGTTCTAACGGAGTTGCCATTAATGATACCGTATCGTTCAACAATAACTCAATCTGTTCCAAATGCAGGAGAAGGACATTTCGTTTATAAATTTGTTCGTCAAATTGACGTGAAAGTTGGTCAAATTTGATTCGTTCCATTTGAGTTATCTCATTTTTCGTTCTCAAAAATTTATTTTGTTCGGGATATTGACGCAGCGTGATATTGCGCT
Source organism: Planctomycetaceae bacterium (assembly GCA_031259095.1). Classification (GTDB taxonomy): domain Bacteria; phylum Planctomycetota; class Planctomycetia; order Pirellulales; family Thermoguttaceae; genus WRKP01. Next base: position 3,138 of record JAIRLW010000293.1, read on the forward strand.
GTTGTAAAACTTGTTCCAATAATGATTCCAAATCAAGATGTTCGTTACGAGTACAATCTGCTACGAAATTTTCTTCCATTTTCCAGAGATAACGTATCAATTCAAGGAAATCAGCAAAATTTCCGTTTTTCAAAAACACTTCATACGTACCAAACATACGATAAAAATCACATGAAATGTGAACATGTTGTTCGAGCATTTGATATTCGTGTGTCTCCAATGGTGTAACGAATTTTTCCTCAACATCACCGGATTGTTTCTTGTTTGTGTTTGTATCGTAAATTTCACGGGCTCGCCATGTCATTGCTTGCGGGATCGAACTATTGACGAAATCTCTGTAAAATTCCACGTACCGAAGAAATACTTCGTTGGTAAGTGATGAAAAACAACTAACAGGAAAAAAAATGGAACTCAAACCGTCGTAATTCTCTTTTTTAGTATCAAAAATAATTTCCTGTAACAAATCCCGCTGTGACGGAGCAATGATATTCTTATCGGTAACATTTCCTTGTAACCCCGACTCCAGTAATTCCTGATTCTGTACATAAAATCTGTCCCAGTTTTTACCGAAACGTATTACGGACGCAACATCTTGTTTTAGAGCGGGAAGTTGCCGCAACATGCCGCACCACCAAAAAACCAACAGAGCAGTACAAAAAATCTGGACAATACGAACAGTTCGTGTCCGTGCCTGAAATATTTGCCGAACAGGAATTGCCAAAATTGCTCCTTCCGGCAGACTTTCACGTAATAATCGATGCGCAAAAGCGAATCGTTGCGTTTGCGTACCGTCAGTTGCCGTACCGCCGGTTATTGTACCGCCAAATGCCAGTCCGTGAAAAATAAATGGTTCGTGATACACACTTTTGGAAAAGATATAGTTACAAAATTGAATCAATCCCGATTGGAGTTGATTCAGCTCATCGGTAAGAAGAAATAAATTTTGAGATTCCTGTTCCCCTTTGATAGAAATACCGGAAAAAACATCAATCCGAATACGTTGTAACTGAACAGAAATAGATTCTTGCGCATCGTGTAACAAATTGTTGTGCCATTCCCTATATTTTGTATCTTCCGGACTCCAACCGAGCGTATCAGAAACATTTGATTTATTCCAGACTTGTCCAAGTTCATGGAAGCCGGTGAGTTTTTCACAATCATGAAAAAGAAGATGAACCGGCAAACGCATTCCCGTAATTCGTTGTAACCGAATCAGTTGTTCGTGAAGATGAGCCGCAACACGTCCCGCTTCATCAATTTGCCGAACAGCGTCTGTGGAAATGGAAAGAACAACACCATCCAACGGACGTTGCGGACGTATCCGCAAAAGTTCCCGAAACAAATTATCATAAACTCTGCGTTCAGCCGTTCCCTGTGTTACAAGATCGTTTTTTGGAACAATTAAAACGCCGCGTTCAAAAAGGTGAAAATCCAGTTGAGTTGCTTCTAAATATTCGCCGTCGTATTCTGTAAAAACTGTTTGAATAGATGACGGAAGCGTATCACCAAGTACCAAAAATATCGGACATGCCGATTGATTTGTACCAAGATGCCGTTGTAAACGCCGTAAATCACTGTGGATCCCTGAATAATTCCTTTTTGTTTTTTTGGTTTTCTGTTGCGCATCGGGAGTGATTTCGTGCCGCCGAAACCGCACAAAAATGACAATAATAAGAACAATCAGCAGCAACACGATTCCAATTAGTGTCCAAAAAATCCAATCGTGTAACATCATGCCGAAAAGTACGATATTTCCAAGCATTCCCTTCCTTTCCTATCTCAATATATTCCGTAACTGTCTATTTATTAACTGAGTCCGCAGATTACGCAGATTTTCGCATATTTTTTAAAACGTTTATTGAAATGGCATAAAATCTCCTAAGTTTTTAATTTGTTTTCTTTTCGTATGTTTTGCTATTTTTTTCTGTTTCGTAATTATCAAAAAAATAATCTCTAAAAATCTGCGTGATCTGCGGGCTAAATATCTATAAATATTTACGAACTCTGTTGATAAAAGAGATAGTTACTACATTCAATTAATCATTGTTGTTGTGTCAGATAACCATTTGATACGGTAAGTCCTAAAGGAGGTGAAGTTGGTTCGGCTGCCTGAACGGATTCCAATGATGTACGATTGATCATTTCATAAAGCGGTTTAACATTACTCCGCCAAAGATAATGAGAAATCAACAACATACCGATTATCAAAATAATTGTTGCGATATACCAGCGCCGTAACGATGGTATTACCGGTAACGATTCTTCGTGCAATACAGCAGGCAGCGGTTCCGTATCACGGCGGGAGTTTTTGTTATAATCGTGAAGCATTACCTGAATCCATCGTCCTAATTCGTGACGATAACGATTCCAACTATTTTCGTCCTCTGTAACTTCCGGTGTTAAACGTCCGTGAAAACCTAGTGCCAATGTTTCAAGCAAAATGATTGCAAACGGTAAATCATAAAGTTTTCGTCCCGCAAGCAATTTGTCAATCATCCGGTAAAATTGGTCGCCTACTGTTCTTGTTTGAAACAGTTTCAATTCAAGCAGATTCGCTTTCCACCAATCACGACCCGGCCAATCGATTTTCTGTAACAATTCATCGGCAAGACCGCATTCCACAAGAAAAAATTCGTCGCCGAACAGACCGGCATGATGATGCCGGTCTTCCGTCAAATGGGAAAGTAATTGCCGCCAAAGTAATTCAATCTCCTCCGGTGTTTTCAGGTTACTGAGTTCACGGCAGCGGCTCAATAAAAATGAAACGAAATTTTGAAAAACCTGCAGCCGCAAATCACTTAATATATTTTCCGTTTCAAATGATGATGTAAGTAACGATGTAACAGTTTTCATGACTCTGCCTCCTCGAATATCAAATAAATATCTGCGGGACATGATATTCGTTCCGATTCGGTGATGCAGACAACACAAAGTGATTCTTCGGCAGGGGGAATTTCCTGTATCGTAATTTCCCAAAACAACATTCGCCGCGACAATGTTAATAAACCTGTTTTATGCGTTTGTTTACGAACAGCGCCAACAGAACGCCGTAACGTTAATGATTCGATTTCGCTTTCAAAACCGATAACCGCCTGTTCAAACCAACGGATAACCTTCTCTTCTTCCGTACCGGAACGAAGCGCAACACCAAGAATTACTGTTCCGGCAACCAAACGTTTTGAAGTCAACGAAAATTGTTCGTCTGCCGTATGAATAAATGGAATTTCCCGATACCGTGCCGGAATACGTAATTCGATTTCATGCAGAATTGCTTCAATCTGTAACGTAAAACAACGAAGCGGATCAGAATGATCGTAGTTAATTCGTTTCGGAATTGTCAAACGCCCGATATTGCAAAGAGAACTCGTCCAACCGGATAGTGCCCCAAACAAATAAAGCGGCGGCGCTCCTTCAGAAAAAAGCAATGTTTCCAGCATCGGAAGCGGTCCCAATAAACCGGGTAAAATCACACGAGGATCAAAATACAAACTCCGTTCATTGTCAGACAACTCCTCATCCTGCCGAACTAATGCGGCTGCACGATTACGAATTGTTGTTACTAAATCGAGCAGCATTTTGTATATAGGACTGTTACGGCAAATGAGAAGTCGGGGCGGTTCATAATCGTGCAAATAAAACCCTTCGGCGCGAAAGGAAACTTTGGCTATCGGCAATGCAGCAAACCGGCTGGGAGGATCACCAAGAAAAAGCGAAAGATTCGGAGCAAGTACAGGAATGGGTTGATATTCTTCTGTTGACGGGTCTTGGATAGAATACTCCAATTCGCGGTAACGTAAATTTTCAAAATCGTCTGCCGGATTGGACAAAGCGTAAGGAACAAGTAACCAAATGGTCTGTTCGGTATTCGGCGTCTCTTGTAAGGAAGTGAGTTTGATTTCAAGAATCGGTTCCGATTGTTTAACAGGCGTAACGCCGGAAGAAGCCGGTTGTGAATATTGAACATAAAGTCCGTCCGGCATAACGGCTTCCATTTCCAGAACACGAAAAATACCGGAACCGAGTTGCGAAATATCCAACTGTTGTTGAATCACTCCCCATGCAAACGGCATCGTAACAGAAAAACGCCGGGCAAGTAAAAAATTGTTACGGCGGTCAGTCATTTGAAAATGAGCGGGAAGGAGAAACATTCCTTCGTGCCATCTCACTGCATATTCCGGTTGCCAGTTTGTTTTCATGATGATTTGTTATTTTACCGGTGTTCTATTTTGCCCAAACAGAGACTCTCAATTCGTTTATCGTTTAACAGAAAATGCCCAATAAAGTAAATTTTCTCTTTAAGGTATAATTACTGTATTTTGCCCTGATTGCGTAATCTGAATAACACCACCCCAATTACACATTAAAGTTGAGGTGTTGTTTAAGGCTGGGATGTTACCGATCAACACGGTAGGCGAACCGGGTACCCACGGCGCAACAGTAACCGGAACACACGGCATCGGCGTCAAAACTCCCAATGCCGCCGCTGTAGCCGCCGCAACTGTAGGATTGGCAATTGACGAACAAACACCGAATGTTGCAAGATTAACAATCGGTTTATTGTCAAGAAT
>JAIRLW010000351.1 GCA_031259095.1 Planctomycetaceae bacterium
TTCACAAGATATACTGCCCTTTCAGGGCGATCTTATTGGGGATTCTTACCCGCCGCGTTGCGGCGGGCTGGCTTATGGCGCCCTTTCAGGGCGAATACTTTTTTAACCTCAAACAAAAACTCCACTGATAGATTACAAAATGTCGTAATCTATCAGCGGAATTAGTACCAAGATTTTGATTTCATTTTTACTAACCTTATTGACGTCCAATATTCAGACGTATAAAAAAATTTCCACTGATAGATTACAATAAAATGATACTTAGAGACTCTCCCAATGACCATTTTCTCTTCCTCCTAATCCCTAACTCCCCTTCCCTGTCCCGCCCTGCCCTGCTCTTCCCCCAAACTTGCTTTGTTAAAACCATGCTGTATAATAATTAGAGAAAAATCAGCCGATTTTCTCTCTTGCTTGACAGAAAATCTTAATGGGCGTCTCTCACAAGCCGTTTTCCTAATCAATCATTAACCAAAGCGCTATCCGCCGATTACGCCAATTGACGCAGATACCGATATGGAGAACACCATCGGTGTTCTTTGCGGACGGCGGATCATAAAATAATCCCCAATGTCTGAAATCATTTATACCTGCGAATGCGGAAAAGTTTATAAATTTAACCGGCGTTTTTCCGGTCGTGCTTCGCGTTGTATTATTTGCAAGCGGGATTATGTTGTCCCGTCGGTTTCAGAGCCAATTCAACAAACTGTCCCAATCGGAAATATTTCAGACGATTCGGAAATTCCATCTTTGTCCCCTGCCCTTTCGGTGTTGTTGTCGGACGGCTCGGATGCGAACACCACCAATTCGGACGAAAAAACCATCAATCATCGTTTCAATCCCGCGGTCATTCCTTCTGCCCTGCCCTTTTTTGATCATGCCAAAAATGGAGTGAACAGCGTTCAGGGCGCGGCGAACCCTGCCGCTAACGGTCGTATTGGGAAATACGAGATTCGTGAAAAGATTGGCAGCGGAGGTATGGGGACTGTTTTTTACGCTTGGGACACTCAACTCCAACGGAATATTACCATCAAAACGCTTAATAAGAAAAATCGCCGGAATAAATCTTATCGAGAACGATTCATCAATGAAGCGCGAATCACCGGTAAACTGGTTCATTCGGGAGTGATTCCCATTTATTCGCTTGATTATGACGCTCAGGGCGAACCGTATTATGTCATGCGTTTTCTTGAAGGTCAAACGTTTGAGCAATTGATTTCCCAATATCATCATCTCAAAGGCGCACACCACACCCGTGAAGAACTCCGACGTTTAATCCGGCATTTTATCAATGTCTGTCAAACAATCACGTATGCCCATGACCATTATATTGTTCACCGTGATATTAAGCCGTCTAATATTATGCTTAGCGGTTACGGGGAAACGATTATTCTTGATTGGGGGTTAGCCAAAATGCTCGCTCCCGAACAAAACAAAAACAAAAACGTCAATACGTTAAATGAATTTGATAACGGTCTAAACAAATCGAATGACGGTTTAGACAACGATATTGACGGGAATGGCGAAACGGACGAAAGAACATTTGATTTAACGCTTGCGGGAGGTCGCGTGGGAACATTGGGGTTTCAATCTCCTGAATATCTCCGCGATGGCAACAGCAGATTTTCCGACGATATTTACGCTCTTGGCGTAACGTTGTATTTTTTGCTGAGTAATAAACTTCCTTATAAGATTTCGCGGGATCATCATGGTATGTTCGATCTTCTGACGACCTCGCCGCATCCGCCGCATCTCGAAAACGCCCATGTTTCACGTTCCCTCTCGGCGATTTGCCTTTGTGCGTTAGCCTTCGACAAAACAAAACGTTATGCTTCGGTTGCCCATCTTGCCGCCGATCTCCAATGTTGGCTTGACGGCAATTCTGTTTCCGTTTATCGAAGGAGTTGGCAGGAAAAACTGGAACGGTTGATTCAAAAAAACGCGGTATTGTTTGGAGCGATTGTTGTTTCGTTTGCTCTGGGAATTGTTTTGACACGCCTGTTCACAGGATAATATAAGACCATGTTTTTAATTAATGAAAATCATATCAAATCCATGGATTGCTGTTGATCTCGGCTCTGAACGAACTCACGCCGCCTGCCTCGACAAAAACGGTCTTGTTCAAAATATCGTCCCGACAAATCACGAATTTGATTCGGTGTTCCATGCTGCGCAAAATAAAATTCCCGCCAATAACTCAGAGAATCCTATTACGGTTGGACGAACCGCGTTAGAGCAACTCGATCATGATCCTGCCGGAATTATTCTCCTCCGAACTTCGTCGTTAAAAACAAATGAACCGATTTGTTTTCCTGATGGACGCGGTGAATTTCGTCCTTCGGCGTTTTTTGTCCAACAACTCCGACAGATTAAAAACTATTGCGAATCTTATTATTTTGACAACGTTCCGATACAATCATGCGTCCTGTCGTTACCGCATCGTCATGAGATGATTCGTAAATCGTACTATCAAATTGCTCAAGAAGCCGGATTTTCACAAATTCTTTTTCGTGACGCAATTATTTCTGCGGCAACCGTATGGCGGCGCGTTTGGGAAGACTCTGCAGCGTTTGTTCTTGTTTGTAATCTTGCCGCGTCGCAGACTTCATTTTCCTTACTGCAATGCCGTTACGGAGGATGCGAACATGTCCAACATTTCCATTCAGCCAACACGGTCGGAATGGACGAAATCGACCGAATCATTTTACTTTCGCAAGATTCCGATTCGCAAATTGTTTCGGTGGAACGGTGGGAAGATATGTTGCAGTTGAAAACGATTCGACGAAATTGCAACTGGGATAACAATGAAACATTCCCAATGATCCAAAATGGACGACCGCGAAAAATACGCACCGAACATTTCACCCTAGCGGCGAAAATTGTTGCTAAAAAGATCAGGCGGACATTCAAACATTTTGCGGAACGTGCCAAAACGTTTACCAAACACGATTCTATTCCGGTTCTTCTGATTGGCGGCGGAACGAATATGCCGATGATGATCGAAGCAATCGAAGAAGTGTCGTTTGGAAAAGTTTATTGGTGGGCGGAAGCCGAAGAAGCAATCGTCATCGGAACTGCGGGAAATTTCCAACCGAAACAAAAACCAAACAATGCCGACAAAGCCGCGTTGCATTTTTACCAACTTTATAAGAAGGCGGAAACGGGAGATAGGGAATCGCAATATTATTTGGGTAAATCGTTGGAGGCGGGACATGGAACACCGATTTCGCAGGAAGAGGCTCTCGACTGGTATCGTCTTGCGGCGCAAAACGGTTATGCCAAAGCGAAATATCGGTTAGCGAAACTTTTATTTCAAGGACTGGGAACCGTTTTTCACCGAGCGGAAGCCTTACAATATCTTCAGGAATCGGCGGAGGCAGGCGATATGAAGTCGCAATATTTGCTGGGACGATATTTATATGAAAACTCCGACGACGCCGTTTCTGCCGAACATTGGTTAAGAAAATCTACTGACCAAAATTATGTTGACGCCATCGCGTATTACGAAAAATATTTTCGGAAAGAATAAGCGGACGGGTAACGGTCTATTTTTTATTCTTTTGTTCGGGTCTTGTGAAATCGGCATTTAGCCCTGAAAGGGTTTTTTAGGAAAAAGGTAATCTATCAGGGGAATAATTTGTTTATTTTTTGCAACTACTTAATTCCAAACAACTGACATCAAATTTTATGTTTTAAACCGTGAAATGACGTGTGTTCTTAACTGATTATTACATAAGAACTTACGTTAAAGACGATAATTCCGCTGATAGATTACGGCAAGAGGTATTTTTAGAGATTTCCTATTCATCGCAAACAACACGGAAACCGACATTGAACACGGGTTGCCATGCTTCGTAGGGATGGCGCCATGTCTCGGCGATGTGTCGGCAAAATTCGGACGGTCTTTTCTCTCTTCCGAACCGTCATGGCAACCAACACAATATCGGTCAAGAACCGGTTGAACCTCATATTTGAACGAAAACAGACGTTCCACTCCTAAAAACGGCGTAATCGGCGTCGGGGCTTTACCCATTGCAACGGTACGTTTATTCGGCGTGACAATATTTTGCGATTCATGGCAACCGGTACACGATTGGTTTTCACCCGGCATTCCGACAAACCATGTCCGCATTAATTGCAACGCCTGACCTTGATCATCCAACGGCTGAATCGCCAGCGGCGTGTTTGGCGGAATCACAAACGGGAACTTCTAATAACCAAGTTAACGGCGGAGTTTACCCCGCGTTTTGTGTATTGTGTATTAAATCGAACAGCGCGGGGCAAGCCTACGCCGTTAACGATCAGTGGATTTTGAGTTTTTAAGAAGTTCCCTTAATCAATTATTTGTCCCATTAGTTCCTATCGTCCCTAATGCCCTTATAAAAAGGGACTTTAGGGACAAAAGGGATATTAGTAACCAATTTAGGAACCAATGATTTTTCATAAAACGTTGTGGTTAAAAAAAGAGTTTTTAGCAAATTCCCTATTGATGTAAATATCCTACGAGTAAAATGAATTAGATCGTTACAAATACTATCCGCTTTCCGCTATTTTTGTTTTATTGGCGGGAGAATCCGACCGGCTAGGAATGTTTCAGCCATGAGCATGACGATAACAGCGTAAAGCAATAAATCGCTCAATGATTGTTCACCGGAAAAATCGGTTATCGGCGAAAAACCGGCGGCGCTTTCCAGTGATTGATTCACAGAACGTAAAAGATTGGAAATTTCCGAAACATCCGCCAATGATGTTTCACCTTCTTTCGCATTGACATTGACCGCAAACACCCGCCGAACCTCTGCACCGGAAAGTTCCTTCAATACCGCTTCATAAAAACCGGATTGATTTGTTTGTGAACATGTTGCCGATGCATTCGATTCGTCACGCAAAACTGCTTCCAACAATAAGTTGGTTTCCTTGTTTTCATCAGAAGACGCTGGAGTTTGAATTCGGATTTTTCGTTCCAAAAGAGTTGGATCAAAATTTACATGAAGCGGTTCACCCACAAAAACCGGCGCCGCATCATGTGGACGTTTGGAAAGCCATGCGGCAAGTTCCAGCATCACCACAACAAAACCCGGATTGCCGCGTCCCCAATTGTTCCAAATCGGAGCCGCTGTTGTCAAAAACGTAATCGTTTTTCCCTTGCCGAATTCTTTTTCAAGAAC
>JAIRLW010000412.1 GCA_031259095.1 Planctomycetaceae bacterium
AGTTTCGACACGAAAATAGAGTTCATCGTGAAATTTTTCGACTTGAAACTAATTAAATATTTATTGAATATATTTTGTGTTCTAAAAATAAAAACCGAATTTTAAAGTGCAATGAGTATTACAGCGTTTAATTTCTGTACTTTTAGGAAAGTACAGTGATTAAAGGGTTATTGATTAAATGATTATTAGTCACACATAAGGGACGATGGGGACTAATGAGACAATAGGGACCGCGATAAATTAAAACAGAAAATTACAAACATTACTATTTTTCTATATCGTTTCTGAAATCATTGGATCCGCGTTTTCGGAACAATAACCGGATTGGAATTTCGCGGAACGGTAACTCGTCGCGTAAGAAATTAAGAAGATAACGCTGATAAGGCATTGAAATCGCGTCCGGCATATTACAAAATAACACCATTGTCGGCGGCGCAATATCAACCTGAGATGCATAATAAATTTTAACCTTGTGATGATGAAACAACGGCGGCGGATTATTTTCCAGTGCAGCGGCAACAAGTTTGTTGAGTTGCGGAGTTGAAATTCGTAACCGTGATTGATTGAACAACATTTGAGCATGGTTGAGCATCATTTTGATATTTTTACCTGTTTTGCCGGTGATGAACGCAATCGGGGCAAAAGCGAAATCGGGAAAAACATCACGCAAATAATCGCCCCATGTTTCTGTCGGCATCTGACCAACCATCGTGTCCCACTTATTTACAACAAAAATACACGGTTTCATCTCGTTCCTGATAAAACTAACCAGTTGACGTTCTGTTGCCTGAATTCGTGAGTTGGCTTCAAAGAAAAGCAGAATAACATCAGCCCGATGAATGCTTTTTTCCGCACGGTTAGTACTGTAAAATTGCAAATCGCTTTTAATTCCTTTTCGTCGCAAAAATCCGGGCGTGTCGATGGCAATGAACGTTTTACCGTCCATTTCAAACCGGACGTCAACCGAATCCCGCGTCGTTCCCGGCACATCGCCGGCAATCACCCGTTTTTCGTTGGCAAGCGTGTTGATAAACGTACTTTTACCGGCGTTACGCCGACCAACAATGGCTAACTTCATCACCGGTTCCGCAATCTCTTCACCGGATTCGCCAAACAAATGATTGTTCTTCAAGGTTACACGAATCGTTTCCGTTAGAAAAACTCTTCCGCGTTTCTGTTGTGCACTCACCGGCAAAACTTCCCAACCAAAACATTGAAACTCTTCCGCGTTCCGTTCTTCACGTTCATTGTCGGATTTGTTGGCAACCAAAAGAATCGGACGATCAAGCCGACGAAGGCGTTCTGCAACCACTTTGTCCAACGGAACAACACCATCACGTGCCGCCGTCACAAAAAGTATCAGGTCAGCCGAATGAATGGCAAGACGGATTTGGTCTTCAATATGTTCCGAAAGATGATCCGCATCGACAATCCCCATTCCGCCGGTGTCGATTAACTCAATCAGTTGCGGTTGCTGACCTTCGTCATTCAAATCAAGAAGAAAGGTAACACGATCTCGTGTTACGCCGGCTGTCGGATCGACAATCGAAACTCGCTGACCAATTAACCAATTGAACAGACTCGATTTACCGACATTAGGACGACCAACAATCGCCACCTTCGGAATAGACATCGTTATTTAAGACTAAAGTCGGTTAAATGTTTATTCTTGGAGAATCGCTAAAAATACCTTTTACTTAAATACCTTTTACTTAAATACTTAAACACAAATTTGTTTTACAAATTTATTGTCTCTTTAGTCTCTAAAGTTTTTAGTGTAGGGACCTATAGGGACATAAGAGACAAATGGGACAATTATCAATTTTGTGATTAAAAATATTTAAAAATGAATTTTTAGAAATTCCTCTTTGTTACTAATTTAAGTGTTCCATTTCATCAAGTGAAAGACCAATTCCCTTCGCTATCGTCTCACTATCGACGCCAAGATGCTTGAAATTACGTGCTGTTTCGATAAAAGTTTCAATGCGGCTTTCTGCTTTGGATTCATCTATTGCCATGTGATAATCAATCAAGAACATGTGCCGTTGTCGGGCGAGTTCTCTTGTTTGTGGATCGGCAGTGAATTGTTGAAATTCACGATAGGCGTCGATAATTCGCGGATCATTACTAGTTAAAGCAGCCATTTCTTCCTCACTTTTCTGTGCGCCAAAGGCTAAAAATTGTGACCAATGAGCCAAGTTGGGCGGAACATCTTTCAAAACATCAACATTTCCTTTAATTACTTTATGTAATTGCCAGATATGAACTTGAAAGTGTTCGCTCATGTTATTATTTTACTCTGAATATCGGTCTATTCAAGTATTACCGTCGTTTTTTCTGATTTTTCGTTGCTTTACCTTTTGTTTATCGGTTACCCCAAAATTAACGGTTTCCTTTCGTAATCATGTGAACGGTCAAATCGTTTTCTTCAGAGACTTCCATCACGTGAAACTCCAAAGAATCAATTTGGCAAATGTCGCCGGTTTTCGGTAACCGCTCCAACATCTCCCGAATTAAACCGCCAACCGTCAAACTAGAATAACCGTCAAAAGAAACGCCAAACTTACGCTGAAGACGACGAAGACTCGTTAAACCGTTGAGTTGCCAACATTCAGGAGCAATCCGCTTCACTTCAATCTGATTCAGTAAACGCCGGCTGCGTCCCTGTTCCCGCGTAAAAATTGTTTCAATAATATCGTCCAGAGTTAATATGCCGACCGTTTCGCCAAATTCGTTGACCACAACCGCAACATTCCGGTTTTCACGTTGAAGACGGTCGAAAACTTCCGCAACCGATGACGACCAAGGAACATAAATGATCGGTTCAAACTGATTCTCCCACGCAGCGTCTGCCGACAACATCGGAAATCGAATAAAACTCAACGCCGCCGCAATTTCATCAGAATCAGGTTCCGTCAATAAACAATATCCGCTTCGCGGAAGTTTACCTTGCAACGACTCCAATATCTGTTCAAACGAAACCGGCGGATGAAACATTTTAAGCAATGATCGCGGACGCATGAGTTCTTCCGCCCGAATATCGGAAATCAAAACAATGTTTTGTAACACACGTTGTTCCCGTTTGAGAAGGGTCGCATCTTCTCCCGACTTTTCCACCGCACGCTCCAAATCGCCAATCCGAAGATAAGGTTCCACCGAAAAATGCGGACAAAATAAACGTCGTGAAAGAATATTTGTTACCTGAAGAATCGGAAGAACCGGTTGAAGAAAACGAACAATAAGTGAAAGCGGAACCGCCCAAAGAAGAACAAAAAACCGCGGCGCCAAAACTCCAACATTTTTCGGTAACACCTCGCAAAACAGAATCACCGCCAGAAGTGAACCAAACACAATAAGTCCGGCTAAATCCGCACGCCCTTGATGTTGTAACCTAAATGCAACAATCGACGAAATCGTAAATGTTAAAAGATTGATCGAAAGATTACCCAGCAAAATCGAATTGAGAAGCCGTTCCGAATTTTCCAAAAGCCGATGTGCCAACCGCGCAACCGAACCACCCGTCTTCAACATAGAACGGTCTGTCTGACCAAGCGAAAAAAAAGCCGCTTCGCAACAAGAAAAAAAAGCCGAAAGAACCATCAGCACAAACATGGCTCCAAACGCCGGCATGTAAGGCAAAATATCGCTCAATAGAATAACTCGTTACTTAACTAACTCTGTGAATCCGCACAACCGGAATAATTTTATTATTTCAAAAAAAAAAACATTGCAACGTTTTTCACAAAAAATATTTCAGCGCGATTCGTAAACGACCATCATTGCGTCTCGTCAACAATGTTCATTTCATATTTATCTTTACCAATAAAAATAAGCAATGCGAATTTTAAATCGGCACGATCTTTCAATCGGAAGGAATGAGCGTATTGATTCAATTGTTCTAAACCTTCCTTGCGTTTTTGATCAATTTCCGATTGTTTGGCGTCGGTCTTGCAGTATTTCAACTCCAAAACCCATTCATACTTGACTTGCGGGAAATTCGGATTACGTTGCAAAAAAATGTCCGCACGACCGGGAACCGTTTCATATTCACTCATCGGAATATAAATATTGTTCAACAGTAAATAAGCAAGCAACAAAACTTTAATATATTTCTCATCAAAGCGCAACAAATCAAAATCGGATAACTTACTAAACGCATTCTGAGAAACATAATCAATAAAATCATGAAGATTTCCTTCCATCGCAATCACACGAATTGATTCCCGTAACTCTTTTACATTCAACTTGATATCCGGCGAATGATCATGAACCAAATCACGAAGATATGCCCAATATGTTGTTTGAATCGAGTAATTAGGAATCACCAAACGTAATTCGTCCGCATAAGATTCCTTGATCGTCAACAATCCCAAATAGAATAATAACGAAACAAAATAAGGATCATCGTTCAACTGATCAATAGAAAATTCTTCCAACACTTTTGAAACAATACTACCGTCTTTTATTATTTGAATTAATGTATTACGGTTATCTTCGTTTTGAATCAGACGTTTCAGACGACCGGAATCAATACTGAGATTCGGATCGATAAAATTTTTAGGCGGTTTATTGTTTTCCAATATCTGTTCAAAAAAATAGAGGATCATTGTTGAGTTATAGACTTTGTTGACCGCATCCGCGCTAAACAGATAACCGTTATAATAATATTCCATATCCACATTAATTCGACTGGTATCAATTCCCGTTTCTTCCCGCAACCGTTCCACTTCCGAACTGGTAAAACCCAGCATTTCATTGTACTGCCAATGGAGCGAATAGTTGGTTGCAATATTGTAACCGCTGGTTAAGTCGTCCAGCATGACCGGTGAAATACCGGTGATAAATGTTCGATCCGCCACCCCATATTTTGACGCTGTTTTGAGTTTCTCATAAAAATCGCGCACCAACCCGTTAGCGGTAATCATTTTCTTATAAAAATTATCTCCTATTACTGTTCCTATCGCAATAAGATCATTCGCAAAATGGTCGTACTCGTCAATAATTATAAAAATTGATATTTTTGCCGATTCCGCCGCCCGAAAAGCCGTATCAAGAATCGAAAGATCAGAGTGTTCATGTTGGTTAATTTGATCAATAAGTTGGTTGGCTTTAGGAAAAATGTTTTGGTGATTGCTAAGAAAACGGCAAACCGTATGCCGGACATTATTAAAAAAAGAATTTCGGAAACTTTCTATATTGGACGTGTCAACGCCGGAAAAATCAAATTCCATTACCGCATAACTATTTTTTCGCGGAGTCGGATGTTGACCGATGTACAAATTGCCGAATAATTGTTCAAATTCATCCGCATAATTAACGTCGTAATAGTATGCCAGTGTGGAAAGAAACAAACTCTTACCAAATCGGCGAGGACGAATAAATATCTGATTTTTGTTACTTTCCTTTTCGAGCAACTCAATAAACCGCGTTTTGTCAACATAAATATAATTATTTTCCGTGCGGATACTTTTGAAATTAGCGTTGCCGTAAGGTAATTGTTTGGCAGTATTCGTGTTCATAAAATTGATGGTAAAAATTATCGCTTATATTTATAGGCTGGCGTGTTAAGATAGATAAAAATTGGTTGAGCCAATATCAGGTAGGCAATTTTTCGCCGAAAGGTCGCCTACCTGATATTGACCAGACAACACCTCCCAAATTTCGAAATAATCAGTGAATTTTTTCTAAGTAACATTTATTTTTTAACAAAACAACTCCAGCAAAATAAAAAAAGCCAACCTTATTTTAACAGACGGCTTTTTTTAGTTTTGGTGATTGCGAAAAAAAGCCGTGAACGATATTGCTCTCAGCTTATCAGGATTGTATTTTCTATGACCAAACGATTGCCGGAGCAGCTTCGGTGTGCCGTCAGAAACGCCAACCGTAATCAATTTCAGTTTTTGCAAAGTAATTAAAACGGTTCATAATCTACTTTCGTCTTCAAAAAAATTTTAATGATTAGTCATTTTATGATGTCGTTTTAGTTTGTCAAGCGGTCGGTTTTTCAGTTGTGGTTTGTAGAGAAGTCTGTAGATGACGCAGATTTTCGCAAATTGTTTTTCAATTATTTTTATTTTACCACGAAAAACACGAATGTTCACGAAAGGTTTTAAACAATGAAAAATAAAAAATAGAAACATCATTTTCGTGTCCCTTCGTGTCTTTCGTAGTTCAAAATCAGTATTAGAAATTCCACTGAATAATGACAATTATTTTTAACATCAGCGGTGGACGGCAAAAACTAGACCAAAAATGGTCTTGTATAAGGTGGAAGATTTGAGAGTATAAGTAATTGATTGACCATTTTCAATCGCCATTAATTTTTAGTTTAATTGTTCGTCG
>JAIRLW010000439.1 GCA_031259095.1 Planctomycetaceae bacterium
ATACCGCCGGGTTTAACAAGAAATTTGTTGCAGAAAATGATCAAGTAAACAATAATGGAGTAAACAATACGGAACTTCCTCCGTCAACAATAACTCCAACCGGTAAAGATACGCCTGACACCTTGCCTCAATTCACGAAAAAAACATACCAAGAATTAGAGCAAGAATTCAATGACTATCTGCAAAATCACTAAAACCAATAGAATATTAATTACAAATTTAATAGTTGTATCGTTTTTTGGTCAGGTTTTCCGTTGAAAAATTTATCTAAAACCGCTTGAAAAACAGGGTTTGTTGGTTCGACCAACGAAAACAACGTTATTGAAGATTGTAATTTCATATCATCGGGACTTCCAAAAATCTGATGAGCGTTATTAGTGGGAAGTTGTAACAACACTTCTGAAATTTCGACAAGACGAGTTCCTAATATTTTGTGTTGAAAATATGCGGTTGCTTCGTCAAGATCACGGATTGCGTAGAAACGTGATGTTTCACTAAATCCCAAACCGGCAATTTGCGGAAAAATATACCACATCCAATGACTTTGTTTTCTACCGTTTTTGATTTCCGACAACGCCCGCTGATAATCAATGCGTTGCGGTTCGATAAACCGTTCTAAATTATCGTGCATTTTCTTCCTTTCATTTTTTTCGACTGAAATCGGCAGAAATCAATTAACTCGATTTTGTGCCAACCGCGATACGCATGAATCTTCCCTTTCACTTTGATCTGTTCGCCATAATAATTGATGATTGTAGATTGATGATTGCAAAATAATTTGCTCTAACATGTTCTTAAAAAGTTGCGGGTACTTGCGTCCGATATTCGTGAGATGGTAGAATGCCCGTTGAAAGTGGGTACTCAATCCAGCGGCTTGAATCCGTTTCGTAATCGTTCGACGTTTGGCAATCGCCAACAGGATACCAACAACCAACACGCCAAACCACGAGGCGGTTCGACAGATTAAAACGCTGCCTAATCCTGTCATAATTTGTTGAAACAACAAAAGGGGAGCAGATGTTTTAACTTGCCCTTTAAGTTGAGGGCATTGTTTGAATTTCCGTTGACGTTGTTTACGGCAACAAGGATTTTGTTGTTGAATACGTTTTTTGCGAACAGAACGATGGGAATTTTGACGTTTACGCCGGCGTTTTGTATTTTCCATGGGTTGCCTCATGCGTTAAAACGGGATTAGTTATTGGAAAAACAATATCAAGTTTATATCATGAGGAACGACCGCACGTAAAGAGCAAAATACGTAATCAATTTTTAGGAAAGGGCAGATAATACAAAGAAAAAATCAATTCAAATTTAATTGCGTCAAGTAAAATATAAATTTTTGGTAATATATCAGTGGAATTTTTGTTTTTTATATTAGCCTCGATAGGGGCGTCAATATTATAGCCCGCCCCAACGGGGTGGGTTAAGTTCCCCAAAAAACCAACGCCCTGAAAGGGCAGCGAGAATATGATTAAATGACGAACCGTTTATAATCCTGACGCCCTTTCAGGGCTTTGGGGTGTGATGGTCGGAACCTATCCCGTTGGGGTAGGCTATTCAGTAAAAAATCCTATTGCCCTTTCAGGATAAATACTTTTTTAACCTCAAACAATAATTCCACTGATATTTACTTAAACGGTTTCTTTTTTATTATTTTAATTATTGGGAGTTTTTACTATGAAAAATTCGGTATTTCAATTTTCGGCGGTTGTTTTTTTGACGGTGATTGGTTTGGTCTGTGGATGGACATTTGCTCAGGATATGACAGCAAGTGAAAAACAAAAACGCGTACCCAGTTCCCGTGTTAAGAAAATTTTAGAACGCAGCCAAATTCTTACCACTAATGTTATTAGTGTTTCCAAAGGAACCAAAGGAGTTGGAGCTCCGATTGCAGAACGAGAACTATGGAACGCCATTGCTATATCTCCCGCTTTCAAAAGAGTTATCGCAGAAGCAGAAAAATTACAAAAAGAACGCATCCCCGAACCAACAGAAGATGATTACATGCGTTTTTATGAGACAAGAACAAAATCCTTTAACGAAATTAACCGTGATTACGAAAATAAATTCAACCAACGCCGTCATCGTTTATTTCAGTTGGTGTTGGCGGAATGTTTTGAGAATAAAGGGCGTTTTATTCGTGATATTGAAGAAACAATTTTGGCTGTCTGCATGGAACCCAATTGGACAACTCCATGGAATGACAGCGAGGCAAAAAAATTCAAAGGAGAATCTCAGGCAATTGATTTTCAAATCGCTCGAACTGCCTGGAATTTGGCAACAGTTCATTATTGGCTTCAAAAAAAACTTTCAGGAAATACACGTGATTTAATTCATGATTCAATTCGGGCGCGAGTGTTTAATGTATTTGAAGAAGCGGTGTTGACAGATAATTATAGTTTGATTAACTGGGCGGACGAAACAAATCACCTTAATGCAATGGGTCATGCAGCGGTGGTTGGGTCGGCATTGGCATTGATTGATTCGGCAGAACTTCGAGCAAAATATGTTGCGTCTGCAGAAATAAATGTCGAAAAATTTCTCCAAATTTTTACACGGGACGGTTATTTTCCAGATGGTATGTGGGCATGGAATGAAGGTTACGGAGCGTTTCTCCTTCTTGCTGAAATATTATATCAGGCAACCGGAGGACGAATTGATATGTTCAAACGCCCCAATATTAAAGAAACCGCTCTTTATGGTGCGCGAATGGAAATCACACAAGGTGTTTACGAATCGTTTGGTAATTCTCGGCGCGGTGATCGTCCGGTGTTGTTCCCGACGGCGTTTATCAGCAAACGTTTTCAAATGGGCTTGACTGAAATTGAAAATCGTGCTCCATTTTTTGGAATTGGACCTGGGGCTCTTTATATGGTTGGGATTTATTGTTTTCCCAATTCGGCAACAAACCAAAAAGGTCTTGCTTCCGGTAAGGAAGTTCCTCCGTTGGAGACATTTCGGAGCGAATTTCCGCTCAATGGTGTTATGATTCTGCGAACCGGAAAAAATGAATCAAACCAAATTGGTGTTCAGTTAAAAGGCGGAAACAACAATGAACGAAATAATCACAGTGATGTTGGAACTTATATTGTTGCTATAAACGGCGGAACACCGCTTTGTGATATTGGTCCCAGATACAATAGGCATGGATTGGTGATTAACGATATTATGAAAAGTAATCTGGTAAACTCATTTGGGCATCCGGTTCCGAGAATCAACGAACATCTTCAGAAAAATGGTAAAGGAACGGTTACTCCTTTGTTGTTGCGTGAATACACTGATGAAAGGGATACTCTTAAATTTGATCTTCAATATGTTTATGAATGGAATGATCCCAAAGAGGTTAAGGAATTTACGAGAACATTCATTTTTGACCGAACCGGTAAAGACTCGGATTCTTCCGGTAAAGCGATGTTGTCGGTGGTTGATTATTTTCGGGGGCGAAAACCGATAGTTTTTGAGAATTGTCTAATTACGTTTGGTCCGTTCAAGATGTTGACGGAAGACGCAGAATCACCGACACGCGAGTTGATTGTTGGCGAGGGCAGGCAAGCTCTTCATATTATGGTGAGCAACGAGGTTATCGAGATTGACAAGGCAACAAATAAATTTGTCAAACGGGCTAAACCAATGATTTTTGAAGCTGGGGCGTTGGACGAACCGATTCCGCAAATAACAAATATTCCGTTTCGGTTAAGTTTTGGTTTTGACACACCGGTTGATGAAGTAACCATGAGAATCAAAATCCGTCCTGCTGCTCCGACTAAACGAAATCTTGCTAAAAATTCACCCGGAACGGCTGACCGGATTTATACATCGCCGATTGACGATCAGGAATTGGTGGAAGACGTTAAAAAACCGGAACCGGAAAACGATCCAACTTCCGGCAACGAAGAAACAACCGATGATCCGATAACAGCAGCACTTCTCAAAAAATATGGTGCGCTTATTGACGAATTTATCAAAAAGTCGCCGGTTCCAATAGAAATGCTCAAAGCGTTGTCGGATGAAGAACTCAAAACTCAATTCCGCCGTATCAAACAAACGAACCCCATGCTCAAAAGTATTCCCGATGAACAAGATGACGCTATTATCAAAATGTTACGGAGTAAAATATAAAAACCATAACGTCTTAATTGTTGGGTTGTTGCCGTTTATTTTATACTGTATTCTGTAATAAAAAGGTCTTTTTGGGGGTTAACTATTCTGTTTTGTTAGGGGCAAAATGTTGGTAGAAAATGATCAATTAGTTGCAAGTAATCCCAATGCGACAACGATTTATATGATTTTGGACAATGCCAGTAATCCTTTTGGGCAGGGCAATCCTTATGCAGGATTATCTATTACCTTGCGTGGTATTTGTTATCTTGATATTGCCATTAATGATTATTATTCATCAGCAATAGGATCACTTTTTTCAGCTGCTAGAGCCAGAAATTGGCTCTACGAAAAACAAGGTTGCAGAAAATAAACACAAAATCATTGAGAAAATTCCACTGAAATATTACAAAAAAACAATGATCTCGTTAAAACCAAACCAACCGACTATTTCAAAATATTATCGTATTAAGTGGTATGTTGATGTTGCCGTGATGATTATTACTCTTCCGGTAATTGGTTCGACAATACTTTTATTTATGTTCCTAACGTGGTTGACTTCGAAAGGACCGGTGATCTACACGCAAATTCGTTGCGGACAAGACGGTAAGGAATTTAAAATGTACAAAATTCGCTCGATGGTTGCGGATGCTGAATCCGGTAGCGGAGCGGTGTGGGCGGAACGTAAAGACCCGCGAATTACGGTGGTTGGTCGGATAATGCGTCGCTTGCATATTGACGAACTGCCACAAATTTACAACGTTTGGCGAGGTGAAATGACGGTAATCGGTCCCAGACCGGAACGCCCGGAATTTGTCGAAAAACTCAAAAACGAAATACCTTGTTACGAATCTCGAATGTTGGTCTTGCCTGGTATGACCGGTTATGCCCAATTGAATTTGCCGTCAGATTCCGGTTTGGAAGATGTTCGAAAGAAATTAGTTCTTGATCTTGAATATATTGAATGGGTAACATTTTGGTTTGACATGCGAATTTTAATGGGAACAGCATTAAAATTTATCCGGTTCAAGTATTTTGATCATTTACCGCTTAAATGTTGCGGAATTTTCCGAAAGCCGGAAGATTCGACATGGGCAGAAAAAATCGGACTTGATTGAAAAGACCCATATACTTTGCAATCAAGTATGGTATAATCTGGCGTTTTGTACAGGTATTTTACCTTTGAACTATAAATATTAAATCTTGACACACCATGAATCGACGTCATTTTTTACAATCTACATTGGCTGTACCGTTTCTTGATAAAGCTCTTTCAACAAATGTTCCGGCCGAATCCTTTCAACCTTCACTTCAGGAATTACCAAACATGAATACGACAAAACCAATCTTAATTGCTGCTGATCCGTTTGCTGTTACACTCAAAGATGCTTTGAGTGTTCATCTCAAAGAAAAAGGTTACGAAGTTATTGATCTTG
>JAIRLW010000487.1 GCA_031259095.1 Planctomycetaceae bacterium
GGGGTACTTCTAACGTAAACGGGGGTACTTCTAACGTAAACGGGGGTACTTCTAACGTAAACGGGGGTACTTCTAACGTAAAAGTACCCCATTCTAACGTAGAATTAGCCCATTCTAACGTAGAATTAACTAATTTGTAATAGATCAGCGGAATTGTTATAACTACTTCTTTTCTGCATTTTCCGTGAAATGTTGCGTATTCTGCGTTCAATTTAAACGCAAAATATGCTGAATAGCGCAAAACACACAGAATATGAAGGAAAAACTACGGAATCGTTAAAAAATAAAATAGTCCGCTGATAGATTACGATAAAAACGATAACAAGACCCTCATGGAAAATTCCGCTGAAATATTACGTTATTTTTACTCCGGTTAGTAAACGCTAGGAAATTTAATGAAAAAACAAGTTGCCATTCAGGGCATTATTGGTTCTTACCATGAGATTGCCGCGCGGAAATTTTTCCGTGAAGAGAACATTGATATTATCGGTTGCGGCACTTTCTGCGACGTTATTTTAACAGTCAAGCGTCAGCCTGATATTTTGGGCGTGATGGCCATTGAAAATACGATTGCAGGAAGTCTATTACAGAATCATGAATTAGTACGCAAAAGCGGATTGACCGTGATCGGCGAATATAAGTTGCGCATTTCCCATTGTTTAGCCGCGTTGCCCGGCACGTCCATTGAGGATGTTATGTCAATTGGTTCCCATCCGATGGCGTTGATGCAATGCGAAACGTTTTTGAGTACGCTGCATTCTGTACAGATTATCGAAAAAGAAGATACCGCAACCAGTGCAAGGCAAATCGCCGAACAACATTTGGAACGTCAAGCCGCAATATGTAGTCGTGAAGCCGCTCAAATTTACGGTTTGGAAATTCTTGCGGAAGCCGTCGAAACAAACAAACATAATTTCACGCGATTTCTTGTGTTGGCGACGTCTGATTTTTCCGCGCTTGCCGATAAAGAAAAAAGTAAAGCGTCCATTGTTTTCGCGCTTCCGCATACTATCGGCAGTTTATCGCAGGTTCTTGCGGTTCTTTCGTTTTATTCGATGAATCTTTCGAAAATTCAATCGTTTCCAATGATTGGAACGGCATGGGAATATTTGTTCTATGTTGATTTGACGTTTGCCGATTATTCACGCTACAAAAAAGCGTTGGACGCCATTTTGCCCCTCACAAAAAACCTTCGCATTCTCGGAGAATACAAAGAGTTTACGCAGCCGCAGTAATAGTTTGTTTCATTTTTTCTCCAATGCGGCTTGAGCGAGTTGACGGCCGGCGTTGCGGCATTTTTCGAGAATGTCGTGTGTTGGTCGGAATTTGGAGTCGATGGGTTGTGAGAGCCGTGTCCAGCCGGTCTCTTCAATCCAACGGTCAAGTTGATCCGAACCGGCGTGAGCCCAACCATAAGAACCAAAAGCAATCGCCGTTTTACTCGTAAATTTCAAACCGCGCACATAAGTTGTTACCGAAGCCATTTGCGGCATTATCTGCAGATTAAGCGTCGAACTGCCAAGCGCAACCGCTGCGGCGTCAAGCATTTCGGCGGCGATTCGGGTTAAGGCGGTGCGCCGGACGTGCATCAGTTGAACATCAACGTTGTCTGATTCCTGAACCGCTCCGTCAAGAATAGCCTCCGCCATTTGCGCCGTGCTGTCCCACATCGAATCGAAAAGAATCAACACTTTCGGCGCATATTTCCCGCCAGCCCAATCCTGATAGGCTTCGACAATTTTAGGGATATTGGTTCGCCAAATCAAACCGTGAGAGGGAGCAATCATTTTAATCGGTATTTTAGCGGCAACTTCAAGTGTCCGCAGAACCTGTTTACTGTACGGCGTAACAATGTTAGCGTAATAACTTTTCGCTTCCGCCAAAACGGTTGCCAAATCATATTGATCGTCAAACCGTTCCGAAGTTGCCAGATGTTGCCCGAAAGCGTCCATTGAAAAGAGTAATTGCTCTTCGGGAATGTAGGTGAACATGGATTCGGGCCAATGAACCATCGGCGTGTTCACAAAATTCAGTGTCCGGCTGCCGAGCGATATTTTGTCGTCGGGCGAAACGACTTGAATTTTCCAGTTGCTAATATCAAAATAAGCCGCCAACGTTTCACGACATTTGGCGTTACAGAGCAACACGGCATTGGGCAGATTCGCCATAAGATGGATTAAACCTCCGGCATGATCCGGTTCCGCGTGATTACAGACCACATAATCAATGTTCGCCAACTCCGTTTTTTCCGCAAGGTGTTGCAGCAAACGCGAAGCGTAAAGCCCTTTCACGGAGTCAATAACGGCAATTTTGTTGTCGCGGATTAAGTACGAGTTGTAGGTTGCACCGCGAGAGGTGTCAAAACTGTGAAAATCCCGAACATTCCAATCAACGTAACCAACCCAATCAATATTTTCAGCTAATTCTGTTGTCATCAAAGTAATCCTTAATTTTGATACCGCAACCGTTGCATTAAACACCTCAAACGTGAAACGAAATAAAATACGTTCATTGGTTACGATAGGGAATGAAGCGGTGTTTTGGAGTTGGAGCAAAAACCAGTGCAAGTTTACTCCTCACCTTATTCGTTATTCGTTCACGTTCAAAACAAACTCAATCAAATTATTTTAACCGTCCAATCGGAACTTTCAAGGTAACGGTCTATTTTTATTTTGGTAATATTTCAGGCAACTTCTAAAAACTTGTTTTTTTACATTAGCCCCGATAGGGGCGTCAAGATTTTTTACTGAATAGCCCACCCCAACGGGGTGGGGTTCAACGTCCCCACCACCGTTTCGCCCTGAAAGGGCAATAGAACCGTTTGATTCACAAGATATACTGCCCTTTCAGGGCGATCTTATTGGGGATTCTTACCCGCCGCGTTGCGGCG
>JAIRLW010000495.1 GCA_031259095.1 Planctomycetaceae bacterium
GGTAGGGCTGGCTTCTATTGCCCTTTCAGGGCGTAGGAAAAATATCATGAAGTCGATCACAAAATAAAAATTCCACTGAATAGTTACAAAGAGGCCAATATTAAAAACCACTTAATAAAACCCCTTAAATTTAAGCATATTTATTATCGTACTTTTAGGAAAGTGCAATTAGACAGTTACTCCCAATTAACCAATCGTTTTCCGCAACAGATCAATTGCCCGTTTAACGTAGAGATCGTCAATGATGTCCGGGTGTCCGATATATGGATAATGTTGTAGTGTGATGATTGATTCCTGCAAATTGGTTTTTTGTGCGTCAATGACCGCGACAAATGTTTCTTCAGTTCGATTTCGGTCGGGCTTTCCGGTTGGGTAGGCTCCGACCAAAAGAAGATAATCCACATTGAAAAGCCGCCGTCCGCGGCGAATCATTTCGTCTGGATCAATGGAGTGTTTCGACGGCAAGACAATGCCTCCGGCAAAACAATCGGGAGGTTCTTTGGAACCGGCGATTGCTTCCGCCAATAATCCGCGTGTTCCGGCTTCGATAACGGCAAGCGTTTTGCCGGACGCGTTCAACTTTCGGCACACCACTTCCTGTAACCGATCATCGCCTTCGCCGAAAATGAGTTGACCGAGCGTGTTGTAAATCAGCGTTGCGGTTGGTTCTATTTTTTTGAAACATTCTTCTTCCGTTGCGGATTCGGCAACAATTCTCAATGTGATAGTTGCTTGATTGGCGGTGATACCGACTTTGGGATCATGTTTCCGATTGATAATATCCGGCAACATTGCTTCAATTTGGCTTTCGCCCAAACCGAAAGAATGAATAGCACGAAAACGCAAAACACGTTTTTGACCGGTTAAATGGTCGAGCATTTCCTGAACCGCTTGTTGACCGCTATCCTGCCACATCTCCTTCAATTCTGCCGGAACACCGGGATAAGCCATGATACGAAAAAAATCAAGCCGATTGTTGACGGGTTTTGAACGTGCTACGGTGAGGTCGATTCCCGGTGCGGTTCCGTGCGGATTGTGGATAGGTTTTGCGCCGCGCGGCTGAAACGCCTGAATTTCATTTGCTTTGGGCATTTCATGTCCGCGCCGTTGAAACATTTCCTGAATTATCCGCATGGAATCTTCATTTTTTTCCAGCGGCACGCCAATACATTGAGCGATTGCCTGCCGTGTTAAATCGTCGGCGGTGGGACCGAGACCGCCGGTCCAAAGAATCAGGTCGGCTCGTTCCGCAGCAATACGAAGAACGTTAATCATCGCATTCAAATCATCGCCAACCGTTGTGTGATACAAGGTCGTAATACCAATATCCGCCAATTGGAGACTCAACCATTGAGAATTAGTATCAAGAATTTTCCCGCTGGTCAGTTCATCTCCATTAGAAATAATTTCAGATTGCATAATATTTCGTTTCTACATAAAAATCGACTTTTTGAATAAAAAAACACCTAAAATTGCAGGATAAGCGAATATCTAAAGCGGGTTTTTAAAAGGAAAACGGTCTATTACAGAGACGAGGTACGATGGAATCAATTATTCCAACGGCGGCATTTCGAAACAAGCAACATTGCTATGCGATTGACCGAAATTTTTGGTACCGGTTGTATTGTGAAATTCCGCCGTGAGCCGCCAGTAGAGATAACGGTGTTTACGAATATCGAGTTGGACGCTTTGCATCAATTCGACAAACTTCGCAAATGGAATATCCACCCGACGTTCCGGTGGTTCGGCAAACGTACAGAGTTCGGCAGGAATAGGGTGAAATTTCCGTTTATCGACGGAAAATTCTAAAATGTACCGAATTGTTTTTCGGGTGGTTTCAAATTCCCAACCGAGGGCAAAGGTATGGGTATTGTTCTTATCAAACGAAAATCCAACCCGCAAATTTTTAGGCGCCGGTATGTCCATCATTGAAATAAACCGTAACTGTTTTGAATAAAAAATCAAAAACGAATTTTAAAGTACAACAAGTATAATAAAAACAACGGCTATTTTCAATGGGAATCTCTTTTAATCGACCGAAATCAATTAAATTCGGCTAAAATCGATTTCAGCCGATTTCGGTCTCGATTTCAGCCGATTTCAGCCGAAGTTTTTAGCGATTCCCATTTATCGTAATGCTCGACCGATTTGTCGGCTTGCTTGCCGTAGCCGGTCTTCTTTTTCGACCAGAGCCAGCCGCATAAATCCTTCACCGGCTTCGCCAAACGCCGAACCGGGACTCACTACAACATTGGCGTCTTTCAGTAACTTCATCGCAAAATCAAACGAACTCATTTTTTTCGCCCACTCTGCCGGCATTTGTTGCCAAACAAACATGGACGCTTTCGGTTTCGTAACATTCCAACCAATCCGTTCTAAACCGGAACACAGAATATCTCGGCGTTTTTGATACACTTTTGCTTGGGCTTCGACCGCGTGATCGGTGTGCCGAATCGCCGCAATCGCCGCAATCTGAAGCGCGGAAAAAACGCCATAATCGTAATACGTTTTAATCGTTGCCAACGCCCTGATTATTTCGGCGTTACCGCAACAAAAACCAATCCGCCAGCCCGCCATATTGTAACCTTTACTCATGGTGGTTGTTTCAACGCCGACGTCGATTGCTCCCGGCGCGGCAAGAAAACTCGGCGCACGATAGTTGTCGAAACAAATATCGCCGTAAGCCATATCGCTGATCACCATGAAACCGTAACGTTTCGCCAGCCGGACAATTTCAACATAAAATTCCGGTTCGACCACCGCAGCGGTTGGATTGTGGGGATAATTCAGGATTAACACTTTTGGCCGCGGTAAAAAATGCTGACAGGTTGAAGCGATGTTGGACAATAATTTTTCCGGTTTCCGAACATCCAGCAACAACGAACTTGCCGAAGCCAACATCACCCCATGAAGATGCGCCGGAAAATACGGCGACGGAACAATTGCCGTATCACCCGCGCCCAGCAGCGCAAGACAAAGATGAGACAACCCTTCCTTAGAACCAATACATACAATCGTTTGTGTTTCAGGATCAAGCCGAACACCGTAATATTTGACGTATCGGGCGGCAACTTCTTTCCGAAGTTGCGGCAAACCGCGAGCGTGACTGTAAGCGTGAAGTTTCGGATTCCGCACCACGTCAATCAGTTTATCCGTAACAACTCGATGCGGAGGATCACTCGGACTGCCCATGCCAAGATCAATAACATCCGCGCCGGTTTTTCGTTTTTCGTACTTCAATTTGTTCAGTTCCGCAAAAAGATACGGCGGCAGCCGCCGAACACGCTCCGAAACACTAATAGTAAACGGCTGCGTATTTTCTTGTAACTGATCGTCGGCAACTTCGTTGTTCTGAAGAAACTCCGCTTTTTGCGCTTCAAAACGCTGCTCGTCCTCTAAATCCGTTGTCCTTTTCATCGTTATCATTAATAGTAGGAAATTTCTAAAATAGTAGGAAATTTCTAAAAATCAATTTTTATTTCGACTTCAATCGATTTCAGTTGACCGGAATCGACTAAAAACGAGTAAAATAATTTTGCCGAAAGTTTTTGGAAATCATTAGAAATGATTAGTACCACTTTCTGTTTTATAAATGGATCATGGCGGTTGCCCAACGACCTGGTTGTAGAAGCCAGTAATTTCCATTAGGGCGGTTCTCGATTTCAATATACACATCAAACAAATCACCTGCCTCAACTTTCGGATGCGCAAAAACTACCTTACCGGAAAATTCCCCGTCCTGACCATCGGCCATCGACACCAGAACCGTAACTTTTTTTCCGTCAACCATCGCCGGCGTACAATATTTCGCGCTGACTTGGCACTTGGCACGAAGCGTGTTGAGTTGCATAATCTCCAATACCGGATCGCCTTCCCGTAACCATTCGCCCTCCGCCTTGTCAATCTTGACAATCATTCCATCTATCGGAGCAACTAATCTGCGAAGATTGATCAGAACTTTCGTTTTGGCAACTTCCTTTTCACTCGCAGTTACTTCACGCGTTTTCACTTCTGCGAGCGTATATTTTTGGAGATTAAAATTCGCTTCCGCTTGCTGTGCCGCTAATTTTGCTTTATTGATTTCAATCTTTGTAACAGCGTTTTCGGACAGCGCGTTTGCTTGTTGCAGCATTTTCAATTCCTCTTCCGCATAAAGATACCCCCACGCCGCATATTCTACCTCAATTTTCTTTTCCCGCTCAGCAATCGCCACATCAAGTTTGCATTCGCCAATCTCAAGATTACACTGCAATTCCCGATCATCAAAATTGCCGAGAATCTGATCTTTGAACACCTGCATTCCTTCAACAATCGGAATCAAAACCGGATTACCATCGGCTCCCGTAACAACATGACCTTCGGCGTTACGCTGTTCCGTTTTGAGCGACGTCAACACCGATTGATACGCCGCCGCCAGAATAACATGATTTCGTTTGGGAACTTCAAGGAGTCCCCTTACACGAATCGTGTTGGAATCACGTTGCAGTTGCGAAACGGCAGTATTGCTATCCGTTTCCGACGCAACGGTTATTGCCTGAGTTATCTCGGATTGTGTTGCGGTTGCCGGCAAAACCGGTTGCTGAGCCGCAAGCAACGACGGTTGCCGAATATTACGCTGTTCCGGCGGATACAAAACACGACGACGCTTCGATTCCAATGCCAAAACAGGAATCTGTTCATCGGCATTCGCCTTGTCAACAGCCGAAATCACCGCTGGACGCGGTAATGCCGCAAGATGTTCTCCGGCGTCGGGACCAGATAACGGCAAAAGTGAAAGAAGAATAAGTGTGTTGTACATTTTTTATCACTGGGAGTTGGTTGGTTTTGAAATTCTGACTTGCAAAATTAACTGAAATAATCAGTAATTTTACAATCAAATCACGAAAACACAATCACCCGTTTCCCATTCCGTTATTGGCATTGACGTATCCAAAGCGGGAGGAATCTCATTCTGTAGGAAAACACAAAAAGGACTCCAAGAATGTTTTTGAAACAAGGGGGGCTTTTTTTTGAATGAATTTGCGGTATCTTTAAACAATTGTATGAGGCAACTTTTAAAAACTCATTTTTTGATTGACCGAAATCGACTAAAATCGATTTTAGTCGATTTCGGTCGAATTTAGTTGGTGAAGAAATAAGTTTTTAGAAGTTCCCATGAGTTGTTTGCGGAAACATGTTGGTTTGTTTCCACTCTTTGATGTTTAACCTTTGAGAAAGGATATTTTCAGTGTCAACATCCTCTGTTGCTAAATTAGATGCTATTTTCAAACCGAAATCAGTTGCCGTTGTCGGCGCCTCGACCAAACCCGGTACCGTTGGGAACGATTTACTTTTAAACCTTGTGCGCGATAAATTTTCAGGCAAGATTTATCCGGTCAACCCCAAAGCCGATGAAATTCACGGCGTTAAAGTTTACAAAACGCTCGGCGATATTCCCGATGAAGTCGATCTTGCCGTTTTAATTGTTCCCGCTAAAGTCATTCCCGGTCTGGTGCAAGAAAGTAAAGCGAAAGGCGTTAAAGGTCTTGTGATCATTTCCGCCGGTTTCAAGGAATCCGGTCACGAAGGAGCCGAACGGGAAAAAGAACTCACCAAATTAGTCCGTGAAGCCGGAATCCCGCTTATCGGTCCCAATTGTCTCGGCGTTATCAACCCGCAAATCAATCTGAATGCCTCCTTCGCCGCAAAAATCGCGTTGAAAGGCAATCTCGGATTTATTTCTCAAAGCGGTGCGCTTTGTACTTCCGTTCTCGACTACGCCGAAGCCCGACAAATCGGTTTCAGCAAGTTTGTTAGTTTTGGAAACAAAGCAGACGTTAAAGAAACCGATCTGCTCGAATATCTGGCGGATGATCCTGAAACGAAAGCAATTGCGTTGTATCTCGAAGACATCGGCGACGCCAAACGGTTTATCGAAGTCGCGTCAAAAACGTTTTGGGAAAAAGAAAAACCGATTCTTTGTCTCAAATCCGGTCGTTCAGCGGAAGGCGCGAAAGCGGTCAGTTCGCACACCGGATCGCTTGCCGGTTCCGATGCGGTTTACGAAGCGGTGTTGAAACAAGCCGGAGTTCAACGTGTAACCACTATCTCCGAACTCTTTGATCTGGCGGCTCTTTACACCACACAACCGTTGCCGAAAGGAAATCGGTTGGCGATTATCACGAATGCGGGCGGTCCCGGAATTATGGCGACAGACGCGGCCATTGCTGCCGGATTGAAACTTGCGAAACTGGAAGACAGTACCAAAGAGAAACTCAAACCGCCAGTGTTGCCAGAGGCTGCCGCACTCAATAATCCGGTTGATGTGATCGGCGATGCTCACAGTGATCGTTATCAGGCTGCAGTTGAAACGGTCATGAACGATCCGAATGTCGATATGGGCGTTGTTCTGCTTACTCCGCAATCGATGACCGATTCCGACAATTGCGGTAAAATTTTGCCCGATGTCATCAAAAAAATCGGAAAACCGGTTGTTGCGGCGTTTATGGGCGTTAAACAGGTCGAGGAAGGCGTTAATTATTTAGTAAAAAACGGCGTTCCGAATTATGCTTTCCCGGAAGACGCGGTCAAATCGCTGGCTGCCGCAACACGGTTGGTTGACACAAAATCAATCGCCAAAAGAGAATACGTCGAATACAAAGACGTTGACATTGCCAATGCCAATAAAATTATTGCGGATTATCTTGGCAATCAGTCGGAAAAATATCTGACGCAAGCCGATTGCCGACCATTATTTGAATGTTATAAACTGCCGTTGCTCAAAAGCGGAATTGCCCAATCTGCGGATGAAGCGGCAAAAATTGTTTCGGGAATTGGTATTGATAAAAAGGTGGTGATGAAAGTGATGTCGGCGGAGGTTGTCCATAAATTCGACGCGGGCGGCGTTTTGCTCAATATCGAAGGCGTCGACGGAGCCAAAACCTGTTACGACAAAATTTACGCCAATATTGCCAAAAATGTTCCCAGTGCGAAAATCGACGGGATTTTGATTGAAGAAATGGCGGAAAAAGGAGTTGAGGTGATTGTTGGTTGTAACCGCGACGGTCTTGGTCCGCTGATGATGTTTGGTCTTGGCGGGACATTGGTTGAATTGCTGAAAGATGTTTCATTCCGTTTGGCTCCGATGTGGAAAGTAACAGCAGAACAAATGGTTCGTGAAATCAAAGCGTTTAAGGTACTCGACGGTTATCGCGGAACGCCGAAATGCGATCTCGACGCGGTGGTCGATACGATTTTACGAATGGCGGCTCTTGCGGTGAACCATCCGGAGGTGGCGGAATTTGATGTCAACCCGTTGATTGTCCATGCCGAAGGAAAAGGCGCATCGGTTGCCGATAGCCGTGTTATGTTGCGAAAACCGCGTTAAGTTTGGCAAAACATCATCTACTTGTCCCGTTTACTTGTCTCGTTAGGGACAAAATGTTGGTAGAAAAATTGATCAAAAACACGCGTCCCGTTAGGGATGAAATGTTGGTGAAATCAGAAACCGATCATTAATTTTACCAACATTTCGTCCCTACGGGACGAGCATTTTTCATCAATGTCATTATTCTACCAACATATTGTCCCTATGGGACAGAAGTATAGAAATAATTTTTATGACTGCAAAAAATATATTTTAAAAATTTTTCTAGCGTTCACGGGCTGGTTGCTAAAATAGGTGAAAAATTTCAGGTTCGATGCAAGATGGT
>JAIRLW010000510.1 GCA_031259095.1 Planctomycetaceae bacterium
GTCCCTATCATCCCTTAAGTCCCTATCGTCTCTTAACCTCCATTTTAGGGATAAAAACCTAGACGAAACAAGAGACAACCGTAATCCGGGGAACTTCGGGTTAAAAAACATAAAACAACCAAAGAAATCAATATCCCGTAATCATTATTTGTACAGGACCAAGCAAACCTGAAGATTGTAAGGCGTCGTCTTTTTTCCAAAGATTCCTCATACAAAATGTTTCACGTCCATACGGATCGGGTTGACCTTTTTGTAACCATTCAGGCCACGCTGATAATGTTCCGTTCGGTTGACGTTCTTTGTCTTGCGGCAAATGAGCATCGCCAATCAATCGGTTACACCAAAGATTTGTTGCCTGAATTTCCAGAACGTTTTCTGCGTCCGGTTTTAATACATCCGTAATATCAACAGTTTTACTCAATGTCCAGAGAACTCCTTGCTCTTTGCCATTGACTTTCACAACCGCAATTTCATTGACCCGACCAAGATCAAGAAAAACACGTTGTCTCTGTATCGGAAAATCTTTTGGTACGTTAAATTTTTTCTGATAAATTGCCGTACCGCTAAAATACTTGACGGCTTCGTCCGGTGAATCGCTCCACGAAATCAATTTGTCAAAAATTACTTCTTTGACCGTTCCTTTAATCGGAAATTGAACCGTCCAAGAACCGGTAATTTCAAACGGCTCCGGTATCGTAACATCTTTCTCAATTTTTTTACCGGAAAAGGTTTGTAGTTCGTAACGACCGGACTTACAAAAAATCAGACCGGATTTTTCATTCGCCGTATCAATTTTGAAACAGAATGAATCACCAACTCCAAACTCGGTAAAATTAACAATATCGTCATCATTTTTGCTCCATGTTGCGGTTTTACCGTTGATTTCATACTCGACATTGAGCGTCTTCAAAACCATGTACGCCGGATCAAAATCACGTAGAAATGAGGTTCGTCGAATATGAATCTAAAATCTTTACGAATATTCCACTGATATATTACAAAAATGTATAGCGTCGTTTTTTGATTATAAAAACCGAAATTTAAAGTGCAATGAGTATAACAAACAATTTGAATTATATTGACCTGGGCAGAAAACTCAATCTTTCAATTCTAATTTGAAATGATTTTTCTTTTTTTCAACAGTAACCATCAGGTCGGTTGTTTCTTCTTTGGCGTATTTTTCCGGCAAAAGTTTTTTTTGCGGGAACATTTTTTCCTCCTGCGTATTAGTTGGATCGTAACCTTTTGAAAACACGCGTTTTACTTCGTTGCCAGACTCATCAATTTCCACAACTTTGGAAACGAGAATTTTGTATTCGCCTAACATTGCGCCGCTTTTTGTTGCGCCTTGTGTTAGTAAAGTAAAAGTACCGTTACTTTCTGATTGTCCCGATGCTCCGCGGCTATTCGACGATTGCGGCACAAATGAAATCAACGCATTTTCAACCGGTTTACCGTTATAAGTTACTTCGCCGGTAACAGATAATACTGAAAGTCCACCGGAATTACAACCGGTAACAAATATTATCGATAACAAAATGATAGAGTAATAGAATTTTTTCATAGTTAAATTCTTTGTTTGTTGGTGAAGTTTTGATAATTCTTCACACGGTTTGTTTTGTTGTTTGTAACAATATCACATTCATATTGAATCAAGGTAGGCGATAACCACAAAAAAATCTGTGGTTGTCATCTACCTTTACGTTGTATTTGTAATTGTCAAAACTTTCGGTTCTGATTTTTACATTGCCTTACAATCCTTTTGGTTCGCCGCAATTGATTGTTCCCATTGCCCCCCAGATGCCGAATGGACTTTCCCCATAAACACCGCGAGCGGGATCGGCGGTATGCCATGCGGAAATGCTGGTTGTGCCGGTGTGGATTGTATCGGAAACAAACCGTACCGAACCATCGGTGAGTGCTGCATTTACGCCGCCGCTATGATAACTGCTTGCGGTAATAACGGGGGAGTTACCAATATTACTTCCCCACAAAATTGCCGAAACCGAATTCGGAGCCATCACCGTATGAAACGATGAGTAACAAAATTCCGAGCAATTCCAACGCCGCCCGTTCCATGCGCGTCCGTCCCAACCGCCAGTTGATTTGATTTTTTTTCGGTCATTCGGGTCAAGCGCGCTGATTATCCAATCAGGCGATCCATTGCCGGTTGTACTGCAAATAGCAAGTGCATATTTAGCGTTACGGCTTTGTTCACCGCTTTCAGGAACGGCAACCGTTCGTTCCGCAAAAAGAACTGTATTGCTTGTACCGTCAGTAAAAGCACCAAGTTCACGACTATGAATCCGCATAAACGCACCGCGAAGACTTTGATTATTCATTGTTGACCAATTGGACGAACAATCGCCGATATTGCCAACGTAACTACTTGTTCCCGTGAACCATTGAAGTACCGGTTGATTGGAATTTCCATCGGACGGGCAATGGCGAATGGAAAAATCCAATCGCCAAGGACGATAATTGATGTCCCATGGATCGATTCGCATTCCGGCAGCATAATTGGTTGTGCCATCCATTGATGCGGTAGTTCCACCGCCGTCAATCATGGTCAAAATCCCCTGCTGTTCCATAAACGGCAACAGGGCGAGTATCCAACCATAAGCGTCATCACCGCGTTGTCCCCAGATTGCCAATGGCGGCAACGCATTGTATGTGTCGTGGTAGGTGTGAGCAGCAATCCCGTATTGTTTGAGATTATTGGTACATGACATTCGTCTTGCGGCTTCACGTGCGGCTTGAACTGCCGGCAAAAGCAACGCGATCAATAAACCAATGATCGCGATCACAACCAGAAGCTCAACCAGAGTAAAACCAAGAAAATTAACAACCAAAGGAGGCTTGAGAATGTCCTCCGCAAAAAAACGATTACCTGCCCCCCCCCCCCTTGCCCATTTTAACATCCGCCTTAACATCGAAATTGACGTTAAACTCGGCATCGCACAAACCTTGATTTTGATTTGTCTTTTTCATTTTTAATCCTCCATTTAAATTTAGTTAG
>JAIRLW010000594.1 GCA_031259095.1 Planctomycetaceae bacterium
CTTCGAGTGAACTGTTGAATTGTAAGATGGTGGAATACACGAAAGCGGTTATTGACGGTCGTATGAATTTTCATATCAATATTATCAATCAGGTTTCACCGTTTTGTGATTGTCATGGCGAGAGTGATATACCGGTTATTTCGGACGTCGGTATTTTTGTTTCTTTTGATCCGGTTGCGGTGGACAAGGCATGTATTGACGCGGTGAACGCGGCGGCGCCGATTAGCAACAGTATTCTCAGTGAACGTAAACAGATTCACAAAGACGAAAACGGACGCCATGATCATTTCACCGACATTCATCCCACAACGGATTGGCGCAGTCAAATCAGTCACGCGGAAAAAATTGGTCTTGGAACTAAAAATTATTCTTTAATTGAAGTGAAATAATCGATTCAAGATTTATGTTTTTTTATTCTGACGAAACGTTCACGATATTCTTTTTTCGGCTCAGAATATACTTTACACGGTAAAAAAATTCCTGATTATTTCGGAATTTTTGCGGGTAGAAGTCTGCGGCAATATCAGGCAGACCGCCTTTTGCCGAAAGTTGCGTCGGCGGCAGCCGACTTTGACCCTGTGTTCGGAGTGTTCGGACAGCAATCAGATTCCAAAACGGACGGAAATACCAATTGCTATCGTAACTCTAATTCCCGCGATGGCGGATGAAAGCCCTTCGGCGAAATATCGCCTGCCTTATGCGGATAAACTGATAATGAATCCACTGAATAAATGCCGGGGCGTGTTGACACGCCCTAGAAAAACGCGGTTAATAACCGTGAACATTCATTGCCAAACGGTAAAGTCCTTTTCTAGCGGTAATATACAACGTTTGACGATCCTTGCCGCCGAAACAAAGATTTGCCGGAACTTCGGGAACCTTGATTCGTTGAATCTCCTTGCCGTTGGGAGCGAAAACATAAATCTGATCCGCCGTAACATAAATATTTCCGCGATGATCAATAGTCATTCCATCAACGCCGATATTGGCGAACAAGGTTTTGTCCGATAATGTTCCATCCGGCTGAATCGTGTAACGCCAAACCTTTCCGGCAACCTGATCCGTAATATAAAGCAGTTTACCGTTTGGCGTTCCAATAATACCGTTTGGTTTCACCATATCGGTAACAACTTTCAACACCTTACTTTTGTCCGGCAAAATATAATAAACATGTTCACCGTCCTGAATCACCTTGTAATCTTTACCGTAAACCGGATCCGTAAAATAAATTCCGCCTTTCGGATCAATCCAGAGATCATTCGGTTTGTTAAACCGTTTGCCGTCAAAAACGGAAGCCAACACCGTCCGTTTGCCCGACTTATCGTACGAAACAACACTACCGGTTTCGCCTTCGCAAACAACAAGATCGCCGCTTTGATTAACGTACATTCCGTTTGCGTGAGCGGATTGTTCCACAAACACCGATAACTTCTGATTCTCAACAGACCAGAAATAAATCTTGCTGTTCGGATCGTCAACAAAATAAATATCGCCGTTTGAAGTTACAGCGGGACCTTCGGTGAACCCGAAACCGTCAACAACTTTTTCAACCTGAGCATCTGTTGCGATAATCGGATCATCCGCAAGCAATTCCAACGAAATTGACAACAAGAACATTGTCGCAACACAACAAAGAATAAACAAAAATCGTTTCATAAGATCATGTGGTTAAGTGTTTTAAGTTAGTTAGTTAGTTAGTTAGTTAGTTAGTTAGTTGGTTGGTTGGTTGGTTGGTTGGTTAAGGCAGTTTCTAAAAACTTCGGCTGAAATCGATTTTAGTCGAGTTTGGTTGAATTTAATCGATCAAAAAACGAGTTTTTAGAAGTTGCCTTAATTGGTTAGTTATTAGTTAAATGTTTTAAAATCACAGTGATTAATGCATCGCGTAGAATCGGTTTCATTGCGTAATCGTTACAACCGGCGTCCAAACATTTTTGATGTTCTTCGTGCAGCGTGTGAGCGGTTAACGCGACAATTGGATTGGTGTAACCTGTTTCACGCAGTTGACGGGTTGCCGCGTAACCATCCATGACCGGCATTTCCATGTCCATCAAAATTATATCAAACGATAAATCCTTTTTCAAGTTCTCCATAACAATTTCCACCGCCGCCTGACCGTTGTCGGCTTCAACAACTTCCGCGCCGGTCTTTTTGATAATCAATGAAAACAAACGTCGACTGTCTGGACTGTCTTCCGCAAGAAGAATCCGCCGACCGGCAAGAGGAAAAGACGAGTTTTTCGCAACTGAATCTGGACTTGAATTTGAAACTGAATCTGAATTTAATGTTGCATCCGAATTTGAATTAAGCCCGTCCGGTATTTCATCGGCGGAATTATTGTTTTTGAAATCGGTTAGCGAGGATTCAAATGTCGGCAAGGATTCAAAGCGGACGTTGTTATCAAATTGTTGCGGTAATACGACGGTAAACATACTTCCGCAACCTTCACGGCTTTTAGTAATTATTTCTCCGCCTAAAAGTTGTATCAACTGTTTTGAAATCACCAACCCAAGTCCTGAACCGCCAAACCGTCGGGTTGTTGCAACATCCGCTTGTTGAAACGGGACGAATAATGTTGACAAAATTTCCGGCGATATTCCAATTCCTGTATCTTTTATGGAAAAAAATAAATTGCCTTCTGTAATTGTTTTTTTTTCGTGTTGATATTTTTCCGAAGTTTCAGTTTTTTTGGTATCGGCGGCAACCCAGACGATAGAGATTGTTATTCCGCCTTGTTGCGTAAACTTGATCGCATTTCCGATCAGATTCATCAGAACTTGTTTAAGCCGTACCGGATCGGTATTGACGAATGTTGGAAGCGGCGTTACGGGTTTTATCGAAAACGCCAAGTTTTTTGCCCGCGTCTGAATCGAATAAAATATCGCCAACTCACGAAGAAACGGTTGAACCGGAACCATTATTTTCTCAACTTTCAGCATGTCGGCTTCAAGTTTGGAAAAATCCAGAATATCGTTGAGAATCGAAAGAAGAAATTCCGCGTTACTTTGAATAATTTGCGCAATATTTTTACAATGTTCCAACGTTTCAAGACAGGATTCCAATGTTAGCGTATTTTTTGTTTCATTAGTCCCGTCCTTTTCATTGATTTTATCTGTTTCATTTTTGATGGGCGCGAGATTCTCACGGAGCAACATTTCCATAAAACCAAGAATTGCGGTAATCGGAGTTCGGAGTTCGTGCGACATATTGGCAAAAAATCGTGTTTTTTTCAATGCGTCGGCTTCGGCAAGTTCTTTCGATTTTTTGAGTTCCTGCCATTCTTTTACCCACCGCCGTTTTTTTGAAACAATTTCGGTCAATTCATGAACACTTCGAACAAGATAATCAATCGTTGACGTGTCAAACGGATTAGGCGAACAAGAATAAAAAACAATTCCGGCTTCGATGTTGTTATGAATTTCGACCGGAACAGCCAACATGGATCGGCATTTTGAACTTTCGAGAAACGTTTTCCATTGATTCCGCTGAACAAGATGTTCCTGCTGATCGAGATAATGAACTGCAACCGGTTGATTTTTGGCGATTGCTTTAATCAATGGAAATTCACTGTTGAACGATTCCGATGATTCCGGCTGAAGAGCAAGTTGAACAAAATCGATACAATTTTTTGCGGTTCCGGCGTGAACAACAGGATGGATGGTATGATCGGTGATCGTTCCGTACCATGTTTTAGCGATAGGAAACAAACGTGTGATGGATTCCAGAAAGGTTAGAATGAGTTCCTGCTCATTTTGATCGTAAAACGATTTCCATATCTCTGCGGTCAGCGAAAGATAACAAAACTTTTTATCATTCTGAATTTGCATTAACTCCTCAGTCATTGATGATTCTAGGGATACCGTTTTCCTTTTAAAAACCCGCTTTAGATGTTCGCTTATCCTGCAATTTTAGGTATTTTTTTATTCAAAAAGTCGATTTTTATAAGGACTAAAGTATAAATGGATTATATATTGGAACAAAAACTCGTCTGAGAATCTCTAAAAATTTGTTTTTAATCACGTTCCAATTTGTCCCTAAAGTCTCTTTATGTCCTTAAAATTGGAGTTAAGAGACGATAGAGACAAAAGGAGACGAATAATTCTGTAATTAAAAACGAATTTTTAGAGATTCCCTATCATAGTAGGCGAAAAACCTAAAGAGGTAGGCGTCGCTTTTTTTCTGTTTCCTCGTTGACTCTGGAAATCGAACGAACAACAAAATAGACCGTTATGTAATTTTCTATTACTTTGGTTGTTCTTTCCGTTCTTTGATAATTGTTTCCTGAATGGAGTTGGGAACTTTTTTGTATTTTAGAAATTCCATTGAAAATGTTCCTTGTCCTTGAGTCATACTTCGGAGCGTTGTTGAGTAGCCGAAAGTTTCGGCAAGCGGAATTTCGCCTTCGATTCGTGTGGACGCTCCGATTGTTTCAGTAACGTTAATCAGTCCTCGCCGTGAATTTAAATCGCCGACGACATTTCCCTGAAACTGGCTTGGACACTCAATTTCCAACCGCATCACCGGTTCCAGCAATGTCGGTTTCATTCGCGGAAACGTTTCCCGCAACGCCGTTTGCGCACAAATTCGGAACGCTAAATCTGAACTGTCCACCGTGTGAAAAGAACCGTCGTCCACTAAAACACTCAGACCAACTACCGGAAATCCGGCAACAGGTCCTTTTTCCAGCGAACCACGAAATCCTTTTTCAATTGCCGGAATATAATTGGTTGGAATCGTACCGCCGACGATTTTTTCTTCGAACAAAAATGTTTCTGTTGTTTCGGCATTTTCAGGAATTGGAGCCATGTGTCCGACAATATGGGCATACTGACCGCTTCCGCCGGATTGTTTTTTGTGTTTCACGTCGAAATCAACCGCAACTGTTGGGGCTTCGCGGTAATTGACTTTGGGCGGTGAAGTTTCCACTTCGACTTTGTATTCACGGCGAATACGTTCAACATAAACGTCAAGATGGAGTTCACCCATGCCTGCCATTAACGTTTCACCACTTTCCTGATCGGTTGAAATGGAAAGCGTCGGGTCTTCCTTTCGGAATCGGTACAACGCCTTACTCAAACGGTCGGCGTCTTTAGTTGCTTTTGATTTAATAGCGATTTGAATAACCGGTTCAGGAACATACATTGACTCCAACGTACAAAAATCTTTTTCGGACGAAAAAGTGTCGCCGCTGGAACAGTCAATCCCAATAACCGCAACAATATCACCGGCTTCGGCGGAATCAATCTCCTCACGGCTATCGGCGTGCATTCGGAAAATACGGCTGATTCGTTCTTTTTCGCCGGTTCGCTGATTGTAGTAAGTTTCGCCTTTATTCAGAGAACCCTGATAAACACGCATAAACGTTAATGTTCCATAAGGGTCTTCGACAATTTTGAATGCCATCGCAACCGTCGGAGCTTTCGGATCGGGTTTGAGTAATATTCGGGCGTTGTCGTCTCTCTGGTCAAAACCGTATTTCCACGCATAATTATCACTGTCCAGCGGCGACGGAAGATAACGTCCAATCGCGTCAAGTAACGGTTGAACTCCTTTATTTTTGTACGCAGTCGCCAAAAATACCGGCGTTAATTGCCGTGACCAAACCGCATCACGCACAATATGATGAATCATCTCAAGCGACGGTTCTTTTTCTTCAAGGAGCAATTCCATCAATTCATCGCTGAACATTGCCAACGCTTCCAGTAGATGTTGACGAGCGACTTGAGCGTCAAGTTCCAATGTTGCCGGAATTTCCTCGTAACGAATTTTTTCACCTTGTTCTCCGTCAAAGTAAATCGCTTTTTGTTCGATTAAATCAATCACTCCTTCAAAATTTGCTTCTTTACCGATAGGAATTTGCATCAAAACGGCGTTGCAATCTAATTTTTCTTTGAGTTGCTTGACCACACGATCCGGGTCTGCGCCGGTTCGATCCATTTTGTTGACCAACGCAAGACGTGGAACTTGATAGCGTTTCATTTGACGGTCGATTGTTATCGACTGTGCTTGCACTCCGCCCACTGAACAAAGAACAAGAACCGCTCCATCCAGCACACGCAAACTACGTTCCACCTCGACCGTAAAATCGACATGTCCCGGCGTATCAATCAGGTTGATAAAATGTCCTTTCCACTCAACGCTGGTTGCCGCGCTGGTAATCGTGATACCGCGTTCCTGTTCGAGTTCCATGTGATCCATCGTGGCGCTGCCGTCGTGGACTTCACCGATTTTATAAGATTTACCGGTGTAGAACAGAATACGTTCACTAAGTGTAGTTTTTCCGGAATCAATATGTGCCGAAATTCCAATATTACGAAATTTTTCAATTGTTGACATGTTTTCGATAACGGAATATTTATGTTCCGTTTGGGTTTCTTTTAAGTTGATCATTTATTTGAATTTGATTTTCCGTTAAAGGATTGAACTT
This sequence comes from Planctomycetaceae bacterium, assembly GCA_031259095.1. GTDB lineage: Bacteria > Planctomycetota > Planctomycetia > Pirellulales > Thermoguttaceae > WRKP01. The sequence goes on from JAIRLW010000594.1 coordinate 6,428, forward strand.
ACAAGACTACTAAATTAAAGATTACTATTTTCCCACAATTCCAGCGATTGTACAGTGGGGGCTAAAAAATTGACCATAACTGTTTTAACGACAAGTTATTGTGAAAAATGACCATTAATAGACCCCATCACGGCATAGCCGCAACCAAAGGTAGGCGATAGCCGAAAACCCTTTAGCAAAAGGGACATTAAGGACAAAATGAATTATTAGAAACGCCCCAACGTTTTCGACTACGGCAACACAACCATTTCGCCGTCCATTCGGTTAAGAAGTAAGCGAATCATTTTTAATTCCGTATTTTCCGAAGTGAAAGAGACTCGCCCGTCGGCATATAATGAATTTACTCCGCCCGAATGCATACTGCGTATGTCGTGAAATTGATAAAGCTCAAAGGTTTCTCCGAATATATTACCACCTGTTGCACAATGCGGGAACGGTTTGTAGGGTTTTCTATTTATCGGAGACGCATGATCTTCTTTGAATATAAGTAAATTGAAATGATGAGCCCAATGACTCATAAACGAAGCACAATCTTCCGAAAACATTATCGTATTTGTTGTGCCGTCTTCAATCATTGTGAAATTAACGTATATCCCCGGTTTATTCTTCACTTGTACTGCCGGCATACAACCGTTTGCTGCGCATGATTCCGTGCATCCCGCTTTATAGTGGGTAAAACCGTTACTGCCATAAAAACTGAATCCGCCGGTGTAGGCGCCAAATGATTTATATCTGGTGTTACGTTCGGTCTCATTTTCGTGTGATCCGTGAACGGCAACATAATGAGTCCGTCCTCCTGCATACCGAGTGAAAGCGTTGGTAAAACTTGATTTTTCACGGGTGAACTCAAAAGTTCCTGTACTGCCCCACTGAATTTCACTTAAATACCACATGAACATCATAGGATTTTCATTTACATTGTACTCCGGTTTTCCGACAGATGGGCATAAGTAATTTGAAATGACAGTTTGTGCTAAAGCTAAATTTGAGTTGTCTGCCATGTCTTCGGGTTCAGACATCCCATCAGATAAAGTTGCTTTAAAGGTATCAAAAAGCGCCGTCATTTCCATATACGGCATAATCGCTAATCCCCATCCGGGACTATTATCCCTATTTGCAGAAACTTTAATAAGATTTAAGTCGGCGCCGGGAACGAGGCGATTGAGAACATCATGGGCGTTGTGCTGTGCTAATCCGAGTTGCTTGAGATTGTTTGCACACCATGTGCGTCTTGCCGCTTCCCGTGCTGCCTGCACAGCCGGAATGAGCAACGCAATCAGAACGCCAATAATGACGATAACGACAAGAAGTTCAACGAGCGTAAAGGCATAGACAAACCGCCGGTGTCTATTTACCGTGCCCCCCCCCCCCGGCGGGGGTATGCGAGTGGGCGAAACTAACGGTGAGAGGGGTGTGGGGTGGGGGGTTGTGTTTGA
>JAIRLW010000040.1 GCA_031259095.1 Planctomycetaceae bacterium
AAAAATTAATTTTATACTCATTACACTTGAAAATTCGGTTTTATAAGAACAGAATTTTTGAGTCTTTTGTTTAAAAATCCTGTAAATTCTGTTTATCTTGTCAAAATCGGTTTATCCTGTCAAAAAACGAAAACCGAAATTTAAAGTGTGAGGAGTATATTGACGTCAATGATTAACAGTGTTAAACTAAATTGTTGTTTCTATTTTATTTTTTTCCCTTTTTTAGCAAAGGAATCCAATTTATGTCCACAACTTCACGCCGTGATTTTTTGAAACAGTCCACACTTGGTCTTGCCGGAGTTGGTATTACTCCTTATTTTTTGTCCAGTACTCAACCGGTACACGCACAGGCTCCGAGTGATCGGCTTCGGATGGGTTGTATCGGCGTCGGAAGCATGGGCAAAAGCGATGCAAGCGGTTTCAATGGTCTTGTTGATATTGTTGCCGTTTGCGACGTCGATGCCAAACATCTCGAAGAAGCACAAAATCATCCGAATATCGGTAAAAAAATCGACGGTAAAAAAATCAATCCCGAAGGTTACAAAGATTACCGGAAAATTCTTGAACGGAATGATATTGATGTGGTGTCTGTTGTTACAGTTGATCACTGGCACACCAAAATCGTTATCGAAGCTCTTATGGCGGGTAAACATGTTTTCTGCCAAAAACCGCTTACATTGACTGTTGAGGAAAACCAACTGATTCGTGCCGCTTGCAAAAAGTATGGTAAAGTATTTCAGGTTGGAACTCAGCAGCGAAGTGAAAAAGAACGTTTTATGACCGCAATTCTTATGGTACAGAAAGGTCTTTTGGGAGACATTAAAAAGATTGTCTGTGACATTGGTGCTTCTCCGGTCTGCCAGCAGCCGATTCCCAAAGCGGAAATTCCGGCGGAACTGGATTATGAAATGTGGTCGGGACAAGTTCAAGTGTACGATTACATTGCTTCAACCGATTTGGTAGGAAGTTGGGCAGGAGCTTGGCCCAAATTTAGCCGAACACATTACGAATACCGTTGGTGGTACGAATATTCCGGCGGTAAATTTACTGATTGGGGGGCGCACCATATTGATATTGCACTTTGGGCAATTGACCAAATTGGGGAGGAGCAGGGACCAATTCGTTTCAATCCGCTTTTTGCCGAACATCCGGTTCCGCTCAAAGACGGTTATCCGACCGAAACCAATCGTTACAATACTTCACACAAATTTGATATTGAATGTCAATTTGAAAATGGAATTGTGATGAATGTTGTGAGCAACAGTCCGGATGGTAATGGGATTGTTTTTGAGGGAACGAAGGGCAAAATTCATGTTAGCCGCGGGCGGATTAAAGGCAAACCGTTTGAAGAGATTGGCGGAAAACTCAACGAAAAAGGCGGTTCCGTTTCTTACAGGGATATGCCGGAACTCCAAAAGATTTTGCCTGAAGAAGATTATGTGAAACTTTACAAAGGCAAACCGCATGAGGGACATAAACAGAATTTTATTCGTTGTATTCGTGAGGGCGGTTTACCGGTTTCCGATGTTTTTTCGCATCTTCAAACGATGAATACTTGCCATCTTTGCGGTATTGCGGCACGTTTGGGCAGGGAGGTTCAATGGAATCCGAAAACCGAAAAAACCGGCGACGCCCAATCGCAATCTTTTCTCGCAAGAGAACAACGTAAAGGTTATGAAATCCCGCGAATTTCGTAATTGCGAATTGAAAACGGCGATTAAAAAAATGGTAATATATCAGTGGAATTTTTATTTTTTGATCAAGTTTATGATATTTTTCCTACGCCCTGAAAGGGCAATATAGTAGTTGATAGTGGAGAGTGGAGAGTTACGCAAGCGGAATTTTTTACTATCAACTATCAACTACTATATTGCCCTTTCAGGGCGTAAGGAAAAACACTATTTCATAGGAGATTAATTGTTGCAAAGCACAATATCCATACTCAATTAGGCGTCTTTGATCAACTTATTTTTTTGCGCGCTGCCTTAGTTTACAAAAAATGAGATTCCTCTCTTGGGATAGCGTCCTGATTGACGGCAAGTCTAGGAATTGCTAAAATATCGCGTTCAAAACTTCAACTAAAGGGAACTTCTAAAAACTTATTTCTTCACAAACTAAAAAACTAACATTGACCGAAATCGACTAAAATTGATTTTAGTCGATTTCGGTCAATCAAAAAATGAGTTTTTAGAAGTTGCCTAAACCCTAAATTACGATGCCTAGAATAGTATTGCTTGATCCTATTTCCAACGATGGAAAAAAATTATTACGAAACGCTCCCGAAATCGAATTTGAAGAACGAATCGGTCTCAAGGGCGAGGAGTTAAAAAAATGTTTAGCGGAATTTGACGGGGCGATTGCCCGAAGCGGCGTCAAAATTACTGCTGACGCGCTCGAAGGAAATACCCGACTCAAAGCCATTGCCCGTGCCGGCGTTGGTGTTGACAATATCGATACGAAAGCCGCAACAAAACTCGGAATTGTGGTCATGAACACGCCCGGCGGTAACACTATCTCAACCGCCGAACAAACTTTTGCGTTATTACTGGCGTTGTCCCGCAATATCGCACCGGCTTATCAATCATTGGTGGAAGGACGTTGGGACCGCAAAAATTTCACCGGTCATCAACTTGCCGGAAAAACAATCGGTATTGTCGGAATGGGACGTATCGGTCTGGTGGTTGCCGGATACGCGAAGGCGTTTGATATGAAAGTTATTGCAATGGATCCATTTTTCGCTCCGCAACGGGCAGAAAAACTCGGAATTACCTTGGTTACCAACTTTCATGAAATGTTACCGCAAATTGATTTTCTAACCGTTCACACCCCGCTCAACGACCAAACACGCGGTTTGTTCGGCAAAAAAGAACTCGAACTCATTAAACCGGGTGCAAAACTTATTAACTGTGCCAGAGGCGGGATTTACGATCTTGCAACATTGGTCGAAGGAATGGAAACCGGTAAACTTGGCGGTGTGGCGTTGGATGTTTACGAGGAAGAACCTTGTACCAATCATCCGCTATTCGGTAAACCCAATGTCGTTTGTACTCCGCATCTTGGTGCAAGTACGGAAGAGGCTCAAACCAATGTTGCACTGGAAGCGGTCGAACTTCTGATTGATTACTTCACCAACGGAACGATCCGTCAAGCGGTCAACTTCGGAACACTCGACGCGAAAACATTGACTTTGCATCGCGGCGTGCTTAATGTTGCTTACCGACTGGGTATTTTGGCGGCACAACTTGGTCTTGGCAGAATTAAAGCCTGTAAAATGCGGTATAAAGGCGAAGTGTCCAAGAAAGATACGTCGCTGATTTCTACTTCGTTTGCTGCCGGTTTGATGTCCGCTTCGATGAATGAAGATGTTAATATTGTCAGCGCCGCGTCGATGCTCCATGAACGCGGTATTGATCTGATTGAGGAAAAAACATCGGAAGTCGGTGAATTTTCCTCGCTCATTACAGCGGAATTGACCGGAGAAAACAACAAGACGATTTCCATTTCAGGAACGATTTTCGGTAACTCAATGCCGCGTCTGGTCATGATGAATAACTATCGGTTGGAAAGTTTTCTGGACGGACATTTATTGTTTATTGATCATCAGGACAAACCGGGAGTGATTGGCAACATGGGAACGGTTCTTGGTAAATACCGAATCAATATTAGCAGTATGTCGCTTGGGCGTGCCGAGTCCAAACCCGGCGGCGATGCTGTTGCGGTGTTGTCGCTGGACGAGGAACTAACTCCTGAAGCGTTAAAAGAAGTCAGCGTTCTTCCAACGATTCAACGGGTTTACTTTGCGAAATTACCAAGTGCAGATAAATTACCGGCATGGATGGGATAAACAGCGCTATACTTTTTGCAGTCATAAAAATTATTTTTATATTTCTGTCCCGTTAGGGACAAGTAGAAAACTGTCCCTAACGGAACACAAATGATTGGTTATATCATTTTCTACCATTTTCTACCAACATGTCCTCCCTAACGGGACGGAATACTAATCAATAAAAAAAACGTCCTTGATTCTTTACTCGAATTTTAAACATTACAATTTTGACTGCTTATAGCATACCTTCGGCAAAACATCGCCTACCTTATGTGGACAAACTTTAACCTAAAACTTTTGAAGACAATTATGATGAAGACAATTTGTTTATTTTTTGTTGCGGTTCTTTTTGTTAGCGGGCAAATTTTTGCCGTTGATCAGACTCCGCTAAACGCCGGCGCAAAACAACATTCCGCTAATACCCAATGGGTGAAGTACGAAAACAATCCCGTTCTCGGCGGCGGTGATTTGGGAACAATATTTGACGTTTCTTTGCTCAAAGAAGACGGAGAATACAAAATGTATTGTTCGTGGCGACCCAAGAAAAGTCTTGCTCTGTCGGTCAGTAAGGACGGCAAGAACTGGAGTCAACCGCAGATTATTTTCACGCCTAATCCTGAAACTTCTTGGGAAGAGGTCATTAATCGTCCGGGTATTGTGAAAAAGGATGGAGTTTATCATCTTTGGTACACCGGTCAAGCGCAGGGTAAGTCGTGCATCGGTTACGCAACAAGTACAGACGGAATCAACTTTACACGTCAATCGGAAAAACCTGTTCTTGAACCCGAAGCCGGTTGGGAAAAAAACATTGCGGTGATGTGTCCGCATGTGAATTGGGACAAAGAAGAAGGTATTTTCAAAATGTGGTATTCCGGCGGCGAACAAAACGAACCAAACGCTATCGGTTACGCCACAAGCAAGGATGGTTTACATTGGGAGAAGTACGCCGGAAATCCGGTTTTTGACGCTGATCCCGCAAAAAAATGGGAACAACACAAAGTAACCGCTTGTCAGATTATCAAACGTGAAAATGATTATTTGATGTTTTATATTGGTTTCCGCGATGAACCTTTTGCACAAATTGGTATGGCAAAATCGCCCGACGGGATCAAAAACTGGGTGCGTTACGAAAACAACCCAATTATTTTCCCGACTCCAGACGGTTGGGACGCAAGCGCCTGTTACAAACCGTTTGTTATTCAGGAAAAAGATAAATGGCTGCTCTGGTATAACGGTAGAAATAAAGGTCTGGAACGAATAGGATTGGCAATTTTCAATGATAAGGATTTAGGATTTTAGAACATTGACCGATTATTTCCCCTTTTTGGAGGGATCATTATTTAGGTCAAAAATAAAGAAATTACAATGACGTCCCTTAACGTCCCATTAGTCTCTATTGTCCCTAAAATGAGGTGGAGACGTCAGGGACAATAAAGACTAATAATCGTTAAGATAAATAAAAACATTTTTCGATTATGAAACAGATTTCAGACAGTAATGGGATTTTGAAACTAATTGTCTGGGGCATTTTGTTTCTGGCAGTAATATTGATTGTTTGGCGTCACGCGGTTTTTCAATTCTTTGACGATTTTTTCGGTACGTCTATTTCTCCGGTGATTGAAGAGCGGTTGAATGAACCGTTGGTCAGACCATTAATCAAAACATTGAAACCGGCTAAGAAACGTGATGATTCTCCGTTGTCCGATGATTGGGAAGTGGTCAAAAATGACAATTCCTCTGAATCGGCAAAAGCCGACGTCCTTCGTAACAACATTCAATCCCGACAGACGAACACGTTGCCGCAAAGTCGTTACACGAATCAATATGTTGTTCCGTCGGGCGAGACGGAAATTGTAACAAATGGAACGGCGTTAAACCGGAAAGAAATTCCATCTCTTGCGGTGATAGACGGTTTACGTTCCGCTTTGCCGGAAGAGGAAAAAGATAATGCGTTACCGAAAATACGCGACCGTTCAAAACTTGATGCGTTGGCTCCGATGTCGTCTCTTTCCGGCGGCACGTTCCGCATGGGAAATAACGACACGAATGAGCGCGATCAAAAACCGTCGCATCTTGTCCGGCTTGAACCGTTTCGGATTGACTGTTACGAAGTAACCAACCGGCAGTTTCGTCTTTTTGTACAAGAAACAAAATACCGGACAACCGCTGAACAACGCGGTTGGAGTTATGTTTTTGATTTTGAACGAAAAGTTTGGGTCCGGATGGTTGGAGTCTGTTGGTGGAATCCTTCGGGTAAAAATCCGCACGGCGGAGCGGAAAGCGCAACAGTTACCGCGATGTCTGATTTTCCGGTTGTTCATGTAGCGTGGGACGACGCGCAGGCTTTTTGTTACTGGTCGGGTAAACGGTTGCCGAGTGAAGCGGAATGGGAGTATGCCGCCAAAGGAGGTCTTGTCGACGTCTTGTATTCATGGGGAAATCAGCGTCAGATCAATGGGCAGTTCATGGCAAATTACTGGCAAGGTTGGTATCCAAACGAAAATTCAATTGCCGACGGTTTTTTATTACAATCACCGGTTGCGTCTTTTCCGGCAAACCGTTACGGATTATACGATCTTGGCGGCAATGTGTGGGAATGGTGCGGAGATCGTTATCGTGCCGATTATTATCGCCGTAGTCCGTTGGATAATCCGCTCGGTCCTTCACCCGAAGAAGGCGATACTGTATCAATAACTTTGTTTCGCGTTCGCAAGGAAAACGGACGATATGTTGAAGAAGAATCCGAAGGAACCCAAAACATTCCGTTTCGAGTTCTTCGCGGCGGTTCTTTTTTAAGCGCGGAAAACAGCGACGCCGGTTATCGTACAGCCGCACGCGGTTATCAACCGCAATCACTTTCATTTTCGGACGTCGGTTTCCGTTGCGCAGAATAATTTCAAAACAAAAATAATCCGCAGATTTCGCTGATTGACGCAGATTGTTTTTAAATTGAGAAACCTCTAAACATTCGTTTTTAATCACAGAATTATTTGTCCCAATTTGTCCCTAGCGTCTCTAATGTCCCTAACATTGTGTTTAAAAGACAATAGGGATAAATGATTTTTTAAATTTATATTTAGGAAACGGTATTTTTAGAGATTCCTAATGAGTATTTCCCGCAAAGACGCAAAGTTCACAAAGAAATTTTGTAATATATCAGTGGAATTATTGTTTGAGGTTAAAAAAGTATTTGCCCTGAAAGGGCAATAGGATTATAGCCTACCCCAACGGGGTAGGTTCAAGTTATCAAAACACCAAAGCC
>JAIRLW010000060.1 GCA_031259095.1 Planctomycetaceae bacterium
GTCATACGCGCACGATAATCGACAGTCTCACGATTGATCAATTTTCCCTTGCCGGACAATTCTTTTTTCAAATCGACATTCCATGAACGATCACACAATGTCCCCGTTACAAGAACTGATGGATTGTAAATCGATTCGTTCATAACAAGAAATTTAAACGTCCGCGCCTTCTCGTCATCGAGGCTGTTATATAACGCGTATTCTTTTTTTGCCTGCTGAATGACTTCTTCAAATACCGGTCTCATTTCTTGACCCAGCTCTAATTGACCGGCAAGCAAAAAACACGACAATATTCCATATCGCAAAGCAATTGGAGGGATACCCGCCGATCCGGGACCAGGTTTAGCATATATATCTGATCCGCGTTTTCGTCGGGAACGATAAGCGTCATCACTATCTCCCAAGGAAGAAGCCCAATTACTATAATGTAGTCCCTTATTCATGGAACCTACGATATTCGATTCATACAACCTTATTTTTTCCTTTAAATTATCTTGAATACATTGGGTCAATAATTTAATACATTTACGACGTGGTAACTTTTTCAAATCCTCAAGAGCTTTAAGAAAACGTCTGTTACTCAACGCTTGGGGAACCATATATTGGTACAATCTGATTTCACGATCTTCGTGTGTATCAAAAAACAAAGCATCAAATCCTGAATACTCTGTTATTTTGGAGTATCTATACTCGTATAAATCATTCAACAACGCAAACGATTCTTCGATGGATTCAGATTGCATTTCCTTTATCCACATATCAGTATGCTTGTCGAATGCTTCCATTGCTGGTCCGCCTATACCAGGACGATACGGTTCCGCTTCCAAAGTAACCTGATGACTTTGATGCCAATACCGAACACAAAAAAGAACAATCAGATTCAAAACAATAATTACCGCAACGGCAATATATCTTTTATGCGATGGTCTCATCGTTACCTCCCTAATTCTTTATGTAAAAGGTGTAAGGTACATTAGTATTTTCCTTATACGTTTCATCGGTAACAGTCTTTTCATACACTCCTGAAGCATGAAACTTCTCTCGTGTCTTAATGACCGAGTAGAACTTTTCGCCCATTACTGTTGACGTACTGACCTCTGTAATTTTTATTGAATGATCACTATCTCCTTTGATCACACCGCTGCCAGCTGTGACGGATCCGTACTTGCAGTGTAGTCATCAGTTACTAGAGTAATAGGACTATCCATCCAATATCCTAACCCTGACGAATAACCATGACAATTCTCTGATAAATAAGCAGTTGCGATTCTTGTATAACCGGATGTAGTTGGATATTTTTCTTTATCATAATATCGATCAACATCAGCAGCGGTAGCATTTACAACATAAAGAACATCATTATAGATAAATAGATAGGTTGGTAACGGAAATGTCAAATTTTGAGTTTCCGCATTAGTCAATCTATTACCCTGGCTAGTATATTTACCATTCCAAGTGCCAGCCGGATCGTTTGCATTATAATAGTTACAAGCTTCAGTGTATGGTGTAATGTTGTGGTAAACATTGGTCGTTTGCGGGATCAATACCCTAGCATTTACTTGGGTTGACTGGAATGTCGGATTGGCTGCCAATGCATCGGAAACGGGAAACATCGTTACGGTACACAAAAAGACAATGAACATTAACGATTTCATTATCTCAATGATTTTTGAGCAACTGTTGTAACAATTTTCAGCAACGTTTTTTTGAACTGTAGTAACTACTTCACTTTGGTTTTTTAGGCTTGAATTTTTTATTCGAAACTCTCCTTAAAAATTAGGTTTTAAATTTGAATCGGACAACATGCCGCGACTCTACTTCTAACACTATACTATATTTAAACTATAGTTTTGAAAACAATCGAAATACAAACGCAAGAGGACGATTATACAACCATTCCACAAGAAGACAAATCTAGGAGCAAGTCGGCTAATTGTCCTCCCAAAATTTCGATACAATCACTAAATTTTTAATACCGGTAAAATTCCGGTTTGTACGGACCTTCAATGGGAATATCGAGATATTCCGATTGTTTTTGGGTTAATGTTGTCAATTTTACGCCGATCTGTTCGAGATGCAACCGAGCCACTTCTTCATCGAGGAGTTTCGGCAAAACATGAACGCCAATCGGATATTTTTCTGTTTCCGTCCAAAGGGCAATTTGAGCCAACGTTTGATTTGTGAACGAGTTGGACATGACGAAAGACGGATGACCGGTTGCGCAACCCAAATTAACGAGTCTTCCTTCCGCGAGCAAAAGAATTGAATTACCTTTTGGAAAAGTATATCGATCAACCAACGGTTTAATTTGAACTTTTTTAATACCCGGAAATTTTTCCAAACCTTCAACATCGATTTCAACATCGAAGTGCCCGATATTGCAAACGATAGCGTCGTTTTTCATTTGCTCCATGTGTCGAGCCATAATAATGTCGCAGCAACCGGTTGTTGTTACAAATATATTGCCGATAGAAGCCGCGTCGTCCATTGTCATGACCTGAAATCCTTCCATTGCGGCTTGCAGAGCGCAAATCGGATCGATTTCGGTAACAATTGTTCTGGCTCCGTAAGACCGCATTGAATGAGCGCAACCTTTGCCAACGTCGCCGTAACCGCAAACCACCACCACTTTTCCGGCAACCATGACGTCGGTTGCCCGTTTGATTCCGTCGGCAAGCGATTCCCGACAACCGTAGAGATTATCAAATTTGCTTTTTGTTACGGAATCGTTCACACTGATTGCCGGAACTTTGAGTTGTCCTCTGGCGAACATCTGATTGAGGCGATGAACACCGGTTGTTGTTTCTTCGGAAAGTCCTTTGACATTTTTGATAATTTCGGCGTATTCCTGTTTGTGAAGCAACGCGGTCAGATCACCGCCGTCGTCGAGAATCAGGTTAAGCGGTTTGCCGTCGGGAAAGATCACGGTTTGTTCGATACACCAATCGAACTCGTCGTCGGTTTCGCCTTTCCATGCGTAAACCGGAACTCCGGTGGCGGCAATTGCGGCGGCGGCGTGATCTTGTGTCGAAAATTTGTTACAGCTACTCCATGCGACTTCGGCGCCTAACGCGGTCAATGTTTCAATGAGAACTGCCGTTTGAATCGTCATGTGAATACAACCGGCGATTCTTGCTCCTTGCAATGGTTTCGTTGCCGCATATTTTTTCCGCAACGCCATAAGACCCGGCATTTCGTTTTCGGCGAGTTGAATTTCTTTCCTACCCCATTCTGCAAGGTTTATATCGGCAATTTTATACGGTAATTTCGATTTTTCGATGGTCATGGAATTCTCCTTAATCTGTTATTGATTGTTTATCCGACTGGTTCCAAAACCCAACCGGATCAGTAAAATTTTCTTGATTGTTTCACATTTTTGAGGATAAGATTAGGTCAGAACCCCCAAGGTCGCCTTATCTTGACTAGACAACCAATCCCCAAATTCCAAAATAATCAGAAATTTTCAATTTGTTGAAAAAACATGTCAAAATTATAACCAAATAACAACTTCTTGAGTAGGGGCGGAGAACGTTAAATAGTTGGTAACCTCTAAAAATTCGTTTTTGATCGACCGAAATCGACCCAATTCGACTAAAATCGATTTTGGTCGATTTCAGTCGAAGTTTTTAGAAGTTCCCTTAATTAAAATAATCGTAATATATCAGTGGAATTTTCCAAAACGTCTTTTAACAGTTTTCGCAAACCTTATTGTCAATCTTATTTTTTCCTAACAAAACGATTTACCAAAAAACCTCAGCAGCCAAAAATACAACATCTATCCAACCTTATTACCTTATTAAAAACGTAAACAAATAATGAGGTAATAAGGTTGGTTGTGGAGGGAATCATTTTGCTGCTGAGGTTGTTTAGTAAGAAAAATTAGGCGTCAATGAGGTTGTTTGTCCAATATTCATACGTGTAAAAAATATTTCACTGATATATTACAAATAATCAAAAATTTTTGGGTAAATGATATTTTTAGAAATTCCCTAATTAAAATACTCAACCGGCAAAAGTACAGTTTTTAACCGCTAGAAATTATCGTCTCTCAATCGTTCCACCTTTGGTTGCGGCTATGCCGCGACAAATTGTATTCGGTCTGGTTTAACGTTGTTGTTCAGCGATTTTTTTAGCGATACGCAATCGGGCGCGACGGCTGTACAATTTTTCCGCGCGAATTTTTGCCAGTTCCGGCGTATTGGACGGACGAGCAATGGCGTTGGTTAATTGTTCTTCGGCTCTTGCCACATCAAGGTCTTTCGCCGGCAAGGCGTGCATGGAAAGCAGCGCAACAGTATTGTCGAGAATTTCAACAAAACCGCCTTCTACATAATAAATGGTCAACTGATTATCTGTTCCGGTAATTCGCAGTTCTCCGGCTCCAAGTCGCGCCACCAACGGCGTATGACCCGGCAGCACACCGTATTCGCCGTCAATCAACGGCAAAACAACAAATGTTGCGCTAATTTCCAAAACAGTTTTTTCAGGTGTTACAACTAAACATTTCATGGTAATTGAAATTTGTAAATTGATTATTGAAAATCGAAAATTATCCGTAACATACGAATAAACACTACATTTGTCGAACAAAAAATTTTGTAATATTTCAGTGTAATTTTTTTCTATATTATCATTGAGTAGAGTTTTGCAATTTTCCAGTCCCGCAGGGACTGGAAATAATTATTACTAACTATACCGTTTTCACTTTAAAAACCGGTTTTTGAACTGTAAAAACACCTTAAATTGCGGAGTTAAACGAAAAGATAAAACCGGTTTTTAAAAGGAAAACGGTATATCATCTTTACGATAAAAAATAAAAATTCCGCTGAATAATTACAAATTTTTTTGCTGCTTGTTTGTTTTCTGTTTTTTCCGTTGTACCTTAACATTCGCGTATTTAAGTTTACGAAAATTAAATTAACGCAATGAATAATGATTTTCAACTACGAAAAACACAAATCGACACGAAAATTATTTTTCCCATCTTTTCGTAAAAATTTCATGCCTTTCGTAGTGAAGATAAAATTCAGGTTGCCTAATATTCCCATCCTTTTCGGAATTCCGGTTTTAAGGCGGCTTGGACTTCGGGGCAATCTTTGGCAATCATTTTTTCGGCGTCCCATTCAAAGGTTTTATGACCAGCCTTGAATGCGGTGTTACCTAAAATAGCGGTTTCCGCCATCGGTCCCGAATAGGAAAAGTGACACGTTGCCGGTTTCAAGCCCTTACAAGCGTCAATCCATTCACGATGAAAACCAGGTGAATCCGGTATGGTCTTTTCTGGATACTCAAAATCCGCATACTTTTCCTCCGGCAATAAAACATGTCGGTCAAAACCCGTTAAAAGCATTCCTTTTGTACCAACAAATAAATTGTTCGGATGAACATTTTGATTCTCTTTATTTTTTGCGGACGTACTTATTTTATATTTTTCGAAACACGCGGGCTTTTGGGTATGCGACCAGTACAGTTTCAACGGCGGTAACAAACCGCGCGACGGAAAATCATAAACAATATCCATTCCTTTCGGCGTTCTTTCCGAATCGACTTCGGGACCGCTTGCCGAAACTTTCACGGGATATTTGAGATCAAGCGCCCAATACGGTATGTCAAGAATATGACACGCCCAATTACCTGTTTCGCCTGTACCAAAATCCCACCAGAATCGCCAATTGTACGGAACAAAAGTAGATTTACCGTCAGTTGTTACAAATTTCCAATCCGTCGGACACGGTCCCAGCCAAACATCCCATTGAAGCGTACTCGGCGGTTCTCCAACTCCATCCGGTTTCTTGGGCATTCCGCGATCACCGCCTATCCACGAATAAACCTCAACAACATCTCCAATCGCCCCGCTTTTAATCAATTCAACCACTCTTGCCATATTCTTAATCGCATGACGTTGACAACCGAGTTGTGTGGCGACTTTCATTCGCGCCGCTTCTTCGGTAATGGTTCGTATTTCCGCAACAGAATGAGCCAGCGGTTTTTCACAATAAACATGTTTACCCGCACGAATCGCACGAATTACCGGATGATAATGCGTATGATCCGGCGTACTCACTGCTACCGCGTCGATTGATTGCTCAAGTTTGTCGAACATCTCCCGAAAATCATAAAACTTTTGCGCTTTCGGAAAACGTTCATAAGCGTTGCCCGCCCGAACATCATCAACATCGCAAAACGCGATTGCATCGACAAGATCGGTTTTCGCTGCGATATTGTCGAGTTGAAATTTCCCTTGCGCGCCAAGCCCGATAAAAGCAACTCCAAGCCGCTCATTCGGAGATTGACCCTGTGCGAGAATACCGCTTCGCAAAAATAAAGCGCCCGCACCCGAAATCGCCGAAACTTTCAACGCTTGACGACGATTCATTTTCGTTTTTAAATTGATTGACATGTTTTTTAAAAAATGTAAATGAAACATTTATTGATAGTAACCCTCACGCGATACTTTTCACGTGATACTTTCGGGAGTCATTATTATAATGTTTAATTTTTTGCAACAGTTTACGGTATTATCCCCTATTCCTTTTGAAAATCGTTTTTTTGACGAGATGAAAGTTATCGGGGACGAGTGTGCGCAAGTTCTCCGTCTATTTTTTTTGACAACGAAAAAAAGTTTCGGCATGATTCTTGAAAGTCGGAAAACTTTTCGATAGACTTATTGTAT
>JAIRLW010000080.1 GCA_031259095.1 Planctomycetaceae bacterium
GTTCAATCAATCGTTCGTCAATATCTTGAAAATTGTAACGAAACAACTCTCGTTACAAGACGTTGACGGTACGCAAAAAAGCAAAAAATGCGTTTGACAACCCATCACCATCCCAAATACAAACGCAAATTTTCCCGAATTCCTGCTTCGGAAGCGACCGGACAGCCCCAAAAATGAACAACTCAAAAAAATAATACCCCGACAAAAAACAACCCCAAAAATATCGTGACAAAAAAAATAAAATGACCCAAAAAATGTGTAGATACTTTTGCTCCCACCGGACGTGTAGATTTCCCCCATCCGGCGGTCATTGATGTACTCACCGCAAGTTTTCACGAGTTGCCTTCTGTCCCGCTTGGGGAACAACACATCTTCTCAGACGGTTTGAAAAGATGTTGACACTTCTCGCTTGACATTGCCAGCCAGTCCTCGCCTCCATTCGGAAAGGTAACCGTGCTGGAACACAAAGTTCAAGCGGTTTCCATTATGGAACATAAAGTTCAAGTGGTTCTCCTCATGTAACGGCAAAAACGAACATCAACCAGAGAGCCTTCGCTCCATCGGAATTACTCGACTTCATCGCTACTATGCCCTCATCCGACTCCCTACTCGACTCAATTACAGTTATGCATTCCCGTAACCAATGGAACTCCATCGTTCTGTTACAAATTGCAACAGACCGCCGACGGGTTCATCGAATAGGGGCTCTCAAGTTTCTGTTTTAACTATCAACGCCCGCTGTTCCTCGTATCCCGGATTGTCCGCTGACTGCAAATACCTGTTGCTTCGTCAACGATACGAGACTTCACCTGTCGGGAAAGGCTGGTCACAATCAAGTGCCCTAACGAGACTGCATCGGATTCACTAAATGTTACGGCTGGCGCGTTCGTTAATACGAATCCCACCCATGAATATTACTACCAAGAGTGTCGTAAAACTACGTGGCAAACAGGTTAATACACGATAACCTCCTTTCAGGTTATAAGCTAAAACAAACTTCTTGACGATACCCCAACGGGGCGATTTTAGTGAACTTCCATTTTGAAACAAAAACCGAATTTTCAAGTGTAATGAGTATACAAGAAGTATCGTTGCACAAGCGGGATTCTTACCACAAGGTTTTATCATTTGCTTGCAACACTATTCACTATCAACTATTCGCTTGTCTCCTCGGCGACAGGATCGGCTGTCTCTGAATTATTGACGTCAACAATTGCTCTCTTAATTCCGAAATAATCAGAATAAAATGAACAGTTACAATTATATTGTTTTCCCCGGCATGGAAAGTGGATATTCTCCTTTTTCGTTGGGAGTAATCGGCGGTTTCATGTTAAAGGAAAATTCTGTAACGTCAGTGCCGTAACTTTCAGCGGCTTGCAAAGTTTCGTCCCACCGAACTTCCTGACCGGTTCGGCAAGCAATAAATCCTAAAATTCCCGCCATGGTTGTTCGTGCCATACGTTGTCCATCGTTAATCGGTTTACCATTGATTATTGACGTTACAAATTCATATTGTTCTTGAACATACATATTCCGCTGCCGTTCACCGGCTGTCCATGTTTTTTCGTTTTTCAAATTCGTAAAATACGGTTTCCCCGTTGACTTAAAAATACAACGTCCTTTCGTACCATGAAGAATATCTGTATTTGAATTGAAACATTGCGTTGCGCAACGTGTCATGCCGTAAATCCGTTTACCGTCGGCAAAATTGAGAATCATTGCGGTATGATCGAATTGATCGCCCATTTCTTCAATAAACATGGAAGAACGCCCGCCAATTCCGTAAGCACTAACCGGTGTTTCGTCACCAAACGCCGTCATAACAGAATCAATATTGTGCAATAATGATTGTAAAATTTCATCGCCTGCCAGCCAAGTGAAATGATACCAGTTACGAAATTGATATTCTATTTCCGACCAACCTTCTTTCCGGCTCACCAAACTGTACGGTGAACGAATATAATCGGATTGAACCGACGTAATTTCACCGATTTCACCATCGGCAATTCGTTGGAACGCTTCACGCCGCAAAGTGTCATAACGATAACACAAACCGGAAACAAGAGATGTTTTGTTGTTTTCGGCAATTTCCGTTGCTTTTTGTACGATTTTAATTCCATTCGCATCTAATGCGTGAGGTTTTTCAACAAAAACGTGTTTTTTTGCTTCAACAGCAGCCAATAAATAGTACGGATGAAAATGTGAAGCACAAGCAATAAGTACGGCATCGGAATTGGCAATGATATTTTTGTAACCATCAAAACCGGAAAAACAACGCTCATCCGGTACATCAACCAAATCTTTGTAACTTGTTTTGAGGTGATTTCGTGCATTTTTGGCTCGGTCGTCGAATACATCTGCCATCGTAACAAGTCGGGCATTGGGAACCGCTCCAAATACATTCGTTACCGCGCCGCAACCGCGTCCGCCGCAACCAATCAAACCAATTTTGACTAAATCATTTCCCGCCGCGTGAACACGCAATGCGGACAATCCTGTAACCGCAGTACCGGTTAATACCGCTGTTTGTTTCAAAAAATCACGGCGTGAAGAAAAATGTGTTGTTTTCATAAGAAAAACCTTTCTGTTATAGTAATGGGACAAACAATTTTAAGTTAAATTTTATTTTTCGTTTTGGAAATTTTTCCATGCTTCTTTTTTGGCATTATCGTTATCCGCTGCGTTGTGGAGCCAAAGTTGATAACGCAGGATAAGCGGTTCACCTTTTTTCAAAGTGTAACGTGTTCCTTTTTTGGGAAACGCGGGTTGAAACCAATTTAAGTTGGGATATTGTATCAAGTCGCCCGGATAATCGGGGTTGGTTGCTTTTTCAAAAATCGTCAACTCCGTATAACCGTCGGATTTCGGATTTTTCCATGAACCGTAAACCCATGCCGGTTGTTCTTGTTTTGGAATTGTTGTTTCACTTCTCTTTTCATTACTATCTTTTTCGTTGCCGTAAAACGAACCGATCTTAAATTCCTTGAGCGGCAACAAGCAGGTATTGAGTCCGCCGTAAAGTTGTGTTCCGCGGCGCGCTAATGTTACTGTATCAACCAACGCTTCAAACTGAAAAACAAGATTGATTTTTCGTCCGTTTTTATCAACCGGAAACACGGTGATTGTACTTTGTTCACGGACAATCGGTTCTTTGTCTTCCCATTTCCAGACATTTTCCGCAACCAATTTTAGCTGTCCGTTTCCAGTAACCGTTTCAATTTTATCTGCCGGTCGGGCAAAAACTTTTTGCAACGCATGTAAATCGCCGAGTTCATTTTTGTAACCAACTTCAGGCGGCGCCCAATAAATTCCGCGATAATGCGGATGGTGGTTCGTCCAATTGCTGGTGATCGGTTCGCCGTCCAGATCGTAAAGCGGATGAATGTAATTACTGCGCGGAACAGCGTATTTTCGGTTTCTCTCCAATAAACTCTCAAGGTAACCGTCCGGCAAAGGCAATATTTTGTAATTATATTGCAAAACAGGTTTATCATTTTCCAAAATGAGCCATTGCCCTGTTTCGGAATTGGTCTTAACCTGAAATTCCGCCAATACAATATTCGATGCAATTTTGACTGCGCAAAATGTAACAACCAACCAAAATAGTACCAATAATTTTTTTGACATTGGTAAATTCCTTTCAATTTGTTAAGGTGTTTAATGATTTTTTTGGAATTATACTTCTTGTATTCATAACTTTACGTTTAATCAATTAAGTGTTTTGTTAAAATA
>JAIRLW010000194.1 GCA_031259095.1 Planctomycetaceae bacterium
TGCAATGCATTGCGTCTCTACAAACCTCATTAAAAACATAAACGAATAATGAGGTAATAAGGTTGGTTTTTGTGGGATTCATTGCTACTGAGGTTGTTTCGTAAGAAAAATTAGGTTGAAAATGAGGTTTGCGGAAACAGTTAAAAGACGTTTTGGAAAATTCTACTGATATATTACTATTTTTTTAACAAAACGATTTAGTAAAATAACCTCAGTAAACTCCTCACACGTAAAATTTCGGTTTTCGTTTCAGAATGGATGCTCGCTAAAATTATCCCGTTGGGGCGATTTTAACAAACATCTATGTTGAAACGAAAACCGAATAGTTACAAAAACAACTATACCGTTTTCACTTTAAAAACCGGTTTTTGAACTGTAAAAACACCTTAAATTGCGGAGTGAAACGAAAACATAAAACAGGTTTTTAAAAGGAAAACGGTATAAAATGAAATGAATCACGATTAATCCCAATCACCAACCACTTGTCCGCTATTCGGCTGGCACAGCCAAATAAATAGTTTTGCGTCGATGTTCTCATTCAGCGGTCGAACATTACGATCTGCAAATGCGACAACAACAACACCTGGATGCTTTGATGATGGTCTGGCGCGACGATAGGTTCCATAATCTGTAGTATTACCTTGTCCTTGATTAATAAAGAGCGGCGTGAGAGCCTTTGCATTAGTGGAGTTGTTTGGAACCAGGGCATAAGATCTATAGTTACCATCGGTACCATCATTGGAAACCAATGTGGATACTGGTGAAGTATTGATTGCTGTTAAGGTGCTATAATTTTTTCTGTCAATCGGAAAACAAAATGCAACATTATCTTCGCCATCTGAATCAACAGCTTTAGCAGTGTCATTCCAAAAAGCCCATGTTGCTCCGGTTCGCGCTCCTTCAGCCGTACCCGTAAGAGAACCCGTATTAGGACGTTCATTTTCTGAAAGAAGAATAACGCTACCGGTCCCGCTGTGACTGGAAATATAATCAATGGAACATTTTGTTGTACAATTATTGGGTACATTTTCTGTTCCTGTATTTGTTCCTGCACGATGATCAAAGAAAACAGCATCGGCTAATTTACCCGGATCAAATGGTCGATCTGTCCAAGTACTGGTGAGTGGCGCTACACACATTGCCGCACGATTAAAAGTCCCACCCCACGTATTAGCATAAGCATTTTGATAACCACCGTTACAAACATAATGAGTACCGCTGGTTACTTCCGGTCTGTCAGCGCTCGGACAAATTAACGATTTGATTCGAATCAACTGCTGCTCGGAAGTTACTGTTCCTTCTCTCAAATTCTGATAGAGTTGGTTCACCTCCATGTACGGAAATAGAAAACCAATCCAACTCGTAACATTGGGAGAGGTATTGCTGATAGATCCTCTCATTGGCGGTATCGATTGTTTGGTACTGTCGTAGTTGAGACAAGCGAGCGCTAATTGGCTTTGGTTGTTTATACAGATGGCACGGCGTGCTGCTTCTCTTGCGGCTTGGACAGCCGGCAGGAGTAGTCCTGCTAACATACCAATGATCGAAATGACGACCAGTAATTCCACAAGAGTAAAACCGAAACGAAGTTGCTTTTTCATTGTTTTTCTCCTTAAATTGTTTGTTTAAAGGTGTTTTACTGATCGTTTTGACCAGTCTGAGGTTCATTGAATAACCATTTGAAATAGGGATTCGTTTGTAGTGAAAAAGTTGTTTCACCATTCACTACCCAAGAACAGTTCTCTATTTTCCACGAAGTCGGCGAAAAATACCAGAAGAATCTCAGAATTTTTTTCAATTTTTTTAAAAAAATTCTTAGCGTTCAGAGGTTGGTTGTTAAGATGGATAAAAATTTTCAATTGTTTCGGCATTTTTTGGGATTATTGTTCACGTCAATAATCCAACGGTAGGCAATGTTTTGGCAAAAGGTCGCCTACCTTTAGCAATTGATCATGGAAAATGTTGTCCCTATTGTCTCTATTATCCCTATTATCCCTATCGTCCTTATCATCCCTAAAGTCCCTTTTTATAGGGACTTTAAGGACAAAATAAGTCTGTGATTAAAAACGAATTTTTAGAAATTTCCCAAAGTATAAATCTCTCCAGGGTTTGTTTTCCATTCTTAATCATCTTTGCCTATTTTGTCTAATCCGAACAATACCTACAAAAAGACCAAGTGTTGCTAATTGTATTGGCAAAAAATCTAACATTATCAAAACTTACGAATCAATCAATTCGATTATTAAAGACTGGAACACCGGATTGTTCCTAACATCCGGTCGTAATCCTTTTTTTGAAAATAAAAGAAAAATCAGTGGAAAACGAACAAACGTTAGGATTGACCTAAAACGGACACTAAACAAAGGTTCCGCAAACTGCAACGGCGCCTCTTGGTTAAGGAGATGATCGCGTGACAAGAATTTATACGAATGTTCCGGCAATGGTTGCTCGAAGCAATCTCGGACGCAATATGAGTGCGCTTGAAACATCGCTGGAACGGTTAAGTACCGGTTTTAAAATCAATAGCGGTAAAGACGATCCAGCCGGTTTAATCGCCAGCGAAATGCTCCGTTCCGATATAACCGGCATCAAAACGGCAATCAAAAATACGGAACGGGCTAATATGATGATCGCCACCGCCGACAGCGCGTTGAACGAAGTTACCAATTTGCTCAACGATATTCGCGGTCTTGTTACCGAAGCCGCCAACACCGGCGCCATGAGCGCGGAAATGATCGCCGCCAACCAATTGCAAGTCGATGCATCACTCGACGCTATTGACCGCATCTCGTCACAAACAACATTCATGGGATTGAAACTGCTCGACGGTTCACTCGATTTCGATTTAACCAGCGTCAATCGAAACGATCTCAAAAATCTCGCCGTTCATCAAGTAACGTTCGGTTCCGATAAATCTCCTGTTGATGTCAATGTTATTGTACGTCAAGCGGCGGAAAAAGCGGCGTTGTATTACAATAATCCCGCATTGGCAGAAAATATTGTTTTGCAATGGGGCGGAAATTACGGTTATTTTACCCAATCGTTTGAACGCGGAGCAACAGTTACCGAGATTGCCCGCGTGGTCAATGCGTCGTCCGACTCAACCGGAGTGGTTGCCGAAGTCGGTTCCGATGCGATTGCCGGTACGATTTTAACAAGCAGCCTCGGTCTGAATAACGATATTATCCTCACCGCAGGAGTTGCCGGTCTCAACGGCGGGAATGTCGAAATTAAATATCTTAAAGGAACTTCTGAAGGTATTACCGTACAATATGAAGAACCGATTGATAAAAATTCTCCCGCGAAACTGTTGGTTTACCTTCAAACAGAAGAATATAAAGATGCGATTGCCGACGATGTGGACAACACCATCCTAAGCAGCACTCAATCGGTTCACGATAACAACGCCTTGAAATTTGAAGCCAATATTCCAGGTGATCAGTACAATGACTCCAATATTCATTTTGTGGACGGACGTTTCACTCAAGCGAATTTCGGCGATCCCGCTGACGGTGAAGACCCGGACAATCCTTACGGCGTCGCCGGTCATCAATATGCGTACTATAACGATAATTCGACGGTTTCCAAAGCGTTATTCGGTGATATTAATGGATTGACGAATATTGCCAATTTGGATGATACCGGTATGTATTTTACCATTCAGTCCAAAGAAGCAAGTTCCACGTACAATAATGTTGCCGTAACTTTT
>JAIRLW010000224.1 GCA_031259095.1 Planctomycetaceae bacterium
AATAAATAGTTGATTTTTTGCCCCGTTAGGGGCAACATGTTGGTAGAAAATTATTAAAAAACTGTCCTTCCATCCAACGAATCCGGTAGGCATAATGAAAAAATAAAACCAAAATTTCAAATACAAGGAGTCTATTTTCCTTTATGAACTACTTTGAAGGAGAAAATTTGTCACAAGACCCGATTCATGGATACATTCCGTTTTCGGCGTCTCTTAATACTGAGGAAACATCGGAACGGGACGTCATTGATTCCCCTTGGGTGCAACGGCTTCGTCAAATTCATCAACTTCAAACGGCATGGCTTGTTTATCCCACCGCAGAACATACCCGATTTCAACATTCACTCGGAGCAATGCATCTCGCGTCACGGACGTTGGCACAATTTTACCGAAGTTTACTGGATGTTTGTCACGCGGCAGGGGAAACATTACCAAGCCGGAATTATCTGGAATCGTTGACACGGATGGCGGCATTACTTCATGACGTTGGACATGGTCCGTTTGGACATTTCTTTGACGCACGATTTTTATCCGAATTCGGTTTGAATCACGAAAAACTCGGCGCAGAAATAATTCGCCGCCGACTCGCTCCGATGTTGCGAAAAATACGGCGCAATCCGCTCGGACCGCTGGAAGAACACGAAACCCTCGATCCGGAACAAATCGCCTTCTTAATCGTGCGTCCTTCGACAACACAGGAATTGTCCGCGCCGCTTTGGTTACGGTTGCTTCGTACTCTCTTCAGCGGATTGTACACCGTGGACAATATGGATTTCGTACTGCGAGACGCTTTTATGACCGGATTCAGCAAACATGCCTTCGATCTTGACCGATTACTGCATTACTCGTTCTTTACAAAAAACGGTTTAACCGTTCATCCCAGAGGCGCGGCAACGTTGATCCGGTTTTTAACAGTACGAGCAGAACTTTTTCGTTCAGTTTATTTTCATCGTACTGTACGGGCAATCGATCTTTTTCTGCATGAACTTTTCCTTGAAAGCCGTGAATTATTGTTTCCGGGAAGCGGCGGAGAAGGAAATCGGAATCCGTTGGAAAATCTTGATGCGTATCTTCATTTTACGGAATGGTCGTTACTGGTCGATGTTTCGCGTTGGGATCGCTCGCCCAACCCAAAGAAACGGGAACTCGCAACAAAATGGGTCCATTTCCTGACTCGCCGCGTTCCGTTTCATTTAGCAGCGGAAACAACCGCGTTGTTTTTTGCGGGTCAACGCGAACAAACCAGTGTGTTTGCAGATACGGAAGCGTTTCGGCGGTCGATTGTAACGTGTTTGCCGGAACCGCTTCGGTCAATTCCGTTTGAGGTCGATATAGCAAGACATCTGCATCGTCCTGATTCACATCGTCCGACGGCAACTCAAAATTTTCTATACGATCCGACAACAGATCATATTCGATCTCTCGACGAAGAAGAACTGTTTCGTCATATTCCGCAAAGTTATCGGATTTGCCGTGTTTACACAAAAGAAAAAGATCATATTATACCGTTAGCGCAGGCGCTGGAAACATTAACAAGAAACGCCGATCCCGATGACGAAACAAATATGTAGCATAACGGCAAAAATATCAATTGGAATTGATTAAAGTTGAGTAAATCGATAAAATCAATTGGAATCGACGTTTGTGTGATGCATTTTTTTCAAATGAGACCAAAATGAACAACGACTATTATAAAATATTGGAAGTTCCGAAAACGGCAACACAAGAAGAAATCCAAAAAGCCTATCGGAAATTGGCACGAAAACACCATCCCGATATGAATCAAAACGATCCGAAAGGGGCAAAGGAAAAATTTCAAAGAGTTCAGGAGGCGTTTGATGTTCTTGGCAATCCTGAGAAGCGCAAGATTTACGACCAATTTGGTGTTCCGCCGGATCAGATGGGTTCTGGCGGCGGGCAGGGACCGTTTCAATGGTCTTTCGGCGGAGGTTCGCCAGGCGCTCGCGGTCACAGCAATCAATTCAATTTTGACAATCTGGATGATCTTATAAAAATGTTCAGCGGCGGCGGTTTTGGAAACAATCAATCGCCTGATGATTTCGTCAATGTCGGAGCCGGTCGGCGTCCAATACGCGGTTCCGATGTGGAACAGAATCTTACGATTCCGTTTGTCATGGCTGTCGAAGGCGGAAAAATTGATATGAAAATCCGCCGTTCAACCGGTTCTAACGAAACGGTTACGGTAAAAATTCCGGCGGGAATTGCGGACGGAAAAAAAATCCGACTCAACGGACTCGGTAATGCCGGTCAATTCGGCGGTAAAACCGGAAATCTTCTGATTACGGTTCACATCGAAGAACATCCTTTTTTCCGGCGTAAAGACCCTCATCTTTACGTCAAAATTCCGGTAACACTCAAAGAAGCGGTTTTCGGCGCAAAAATTGATATTCCTGCGCCGAAAGGAAATGTAACACTGACTATTCCGGCAGGTTCCGGCAGTGATACAAAGTTACGGGTTCGTGGTTGCGGTATTGCCTCAAAAGAAGGTTCCGGCGATCTTTTCGCCGAACTATCCGTCGTTTTACCAAAAAAATGGACAACGGCGGAAAAAGAACTGCTACAAAAAATTACCTCCGAACCTTCTGAACCGGTTCGGAATGATTTACAATGGAAGTAATGATCAAGGACGCCTAAAGTCTATTGCTTTTTCAGGGCGGAATATTACGGATTTTACGCCAAGAGTAATATTTTGTTTTATTGAATCGCAACATAACAACAAACAGTTACACTTAATACGAAGGAATCGACAATGACAACGCTTGGTTGGATCGGCGCCGGAATTATGGGACGAAATATGGCGCGGCGTCTTTTGAATGCCGGTTATCCTTTGAACGTGTATAACCGCACAAAAAATAAGGCAACGGAATTACTGAACGCCGGAGCCGTTTGGTATTCTTCGCCGAAAATGGTTGCGCAACATTCGGATATTGTGTTTCTGATGGTTGGTTTTCCGCAGGATGTTCGTGAAACGATTTTAGGTCGGGACGGCGTGCTTGAAGGAATAAAACCGCATGGAATTATCGTTGACATGACCACAAGTTCTCCGGCGTTGGCAAAGGAAATCGAAACAGAATGCCGTAAAAAAAACGTGATTTCGTTGGACGCTCCGGTTTCCGGCGGCGATAGCGGAGCAAAAAACGCAACATTATCTATTATGATCGGCGGCCATCGGCAAACCGCCGAATCGCTCGCGCCGTTTTGGAATTTGATGGGAAAAACGGTGGTATATCATGGAGCAAGCGGCAACGGTCAACATGCTAAAATGGTCAACCAAACATTGATTGCCGGAAACATGATTGGACTTTGTGAAGCAATTTTGTATGGTTTTCGCAGCGGTTTGGACATGGAAAAAGTGTTACAATCAGTTTCCGACGGTGCGGCGGGCAGTTGGTCGTTGACCAATCTTGCTCCGCGAATACTCAAAAAAGATTTTGCACCCGGTTTTATGATAGAACATTTTATCAAGGATTTGGGTATTATTTTGGAAGAATCCCGACGCATGGGTCTGGCGTTGCCCGGACTCGCTCTCGCAGAACAACTTTACATCGCCGCAAAATCAAAAGGTTATGCCAAAAATGGAACACAAACCCTGTTCCTCGCTCTAGCGGAATTAAGCGGTATTGATTATCAATCGGAATAATTATTCACTATGCACTTTGAGTCGATCAAAAAGCAAGTTTTTAGAAGTTGCCTATTAACTGGTCAAGTGCAAGCGAATTGGGCGCACCAATTGACAATTTAAACGCAGATTACGCAAAATATCGCAGAAAACAATAATAAAATTTATTTCGCCTTATAATCTATATGTTTAATGATTCTATAAAATTTTCTTTGCATTGGCAATAAGGTCTTTAATCTCGTAATTTACGCTTGTTGCGCCGAAATCGGGTTTTGTATGAAATGGTTCTTTGAGATAAATAGTTTTTGTTTCTTTAGATGATAATCTTTAGATCAAATTTATGTTTCATCAAAAGGCGTTATGAGAGACGCCCTAGTATTTGATTTACCATTTGGGTTTGGTATAATTTATAAGTTAAATAAATTGCAACTTGATCCTTAACTATTTTTAATCCTTAACCATTTACCTATTAACAACCCAACTAAAATAATTATGAGTAATTCGATTATGGCGGAAGAGCGTGTTCACTTTCCTGTTTCTGAGGCTGCGCCGCCGCTTTTTATTGGCATGAATTTTGGCGGGACGCATCTGAAAATTGGAGTCCTTGATCAGGAAGGTCGTACCGTTTCTTATTTTGCCACACCTCATCATGCCGAACTCGGTCCCGAAGAATCAACCCGTCACGCCGCGCGTGCCGTGTTGGAGGCAATCGATAAAACCGGCGCCGATTTGAAATCAATCGTTTCCGCAGGTTTTAGTTTTCCCGGTTCTCTCAATCCCCGCACCGAACAATTACATCGTCCGCCCAATATTCCCGATTGGCAAGGCTATCCGATTGCGGAAAAATTAACGGAATACACTGGTCTCAGTTCCGTCCTCTTCTGTAATAACGCCAATGCCGCCGCTTACGGTGAATATTGGATTGGCGCCGCAAAAGGAACTCATAGCGTTTGTCTGCTTCTGCTTGATCGGGGAATTGGTTGCGGAATTATTGTTGAAGGGCGTGAAATTAAAGGAGCCAACGGGTTTGGCGGTGAATTCGGACACATGATTGTTGATCCGTCGCCGGGCGCGCGATGGTGTAATTGCCTTCAGCAAGGACATCTCGAAGCCTATTCCAGTGCAACCGCGGTTGCACGCCGAACACGGGAATTGATTGAAGTTGGTCTCCGTTCTTCAATCAAAATTCACCACGGCACTTCGCTCGACGCGATTCCCCGAATGGTTTACGAAGAAGCCGAAAAGGGCGATGAACTCGCAACACAGATTGTCCTTGATACCGCACGTTTTCTAGGACTCGGAATCGTAACGCTGTTACACACCATTGATCCCGAATGTGTTTTGATTGGCGGTGAAATGATGTTTGGCGGAAAAGGTTCGAAAATTGGAGAGATGTTTCTTACCCGAATTCGGGAAGAAATTGATAAACGGGCATTAAAGGATTTGGCAGAAAATCTGAAACTTGATTTCGCTCAACTCGGTTCTTTTGCCAGTTATATTGGAGCCGCTGGTTTGGCACGCGACGAGTCGTGGTTGTTTTCTGGTGCCGACGAATAACCGAGCAACCCGTAACATTATTTCCGACCAATGATGAATTTTTTTTCCAAGATATTCGGTAAAAGCAGGTTGAATTACCGGAAACGTTACGAATTGCTTCATTCGGCAATTTCCGGTACGATGTCGCAGGTTTATCGTGCGCGTGACCGTGAAACCGGTCAGTCGGTTGCGTTGAAAATCCTCGACATGAAAAAAACTGCTGCTGTTGAAGCCCGTTTCAAAGGACAACATAAACCGACCGAAGGTGAAATTGCCGTGTTGTTTGACCATCCTTATATTGTTAAAACATTTGATCAAGGAATCACAACAGACGGCGAACAATATTTGGTGATGGAATATCTTGAGGGAACAGGTCTGAACAATGTTCTCATGGTTCGGGAAGACCTCATGATGGGAGCGCGTGTGTTTTATATTCGTCAAGTTGCGGAGGCGTTGCAGGAAGTCCATACTAAAGGTTTTATCCACCGTGATATTTGTCCGCGTAATTTGTTGTTTGTTGGCGACGGCACGGTTTTGAAGTTGACCGATTTTGGTTTAAGTGTTCCGAACCGCCCGCCGTTTACTGATCCCGGAAATCGTACGGGAACCGCCAATTATATGGCGCCGGAACTGGTTCGCCGGAAATCGACCGATATTCGGCTTGATGTTTTTTCGTTTGGTGTTACGATTTATGAGATGTGTACGCGGCAACTTCCTTGGATTCGCGGCGACAGCGGTAACGCCGCCATGTCGCACAGTGAACCGCCCATTCCAATCGTTGAATTTCGCCCGCAAATCAATAAAATACTTGCTCGTGCGATTCACAGTTGTATCGAACCTGATGTGACGAAACGTTGCCCGAACATGAAACAATTTCTCAAAATGATCGCCAAAGTCGAAAGCGAAGACGAATAAAGAAAAAAAATTGCTCTTGGACAATATTGAATCAATAGATATAATAGTGTTTTGGGCTTTGTGGTTTGTGTTGCGAGCGGAGGACAACTTTTGCGGTAAAATTTTGCTTGCGTCTTAAACCACAAATCCAAATCCTTAAACCACAAATCCCTCAACTACAAATTCCCAATGATGCGATCTATTGCGATTATGAATCAAAAAGGCGGTGTTGGTAAAACCACAACAGCGGTCAATGTTAGTGCGGCGTTAGCGGCGACGGGAGCCAAGGTTTGTTTAATCGACCTTGATCCGCAAGCCCATGCAACATTACATTTTGGAATTGAGCCGCAAGTCGAATTTGATTCGATTTACAATGTGTTGGTTGGCGATATGAAATTATCGGCAGTCCGCAAACAGGCGGGAGAAAATCTTTGGATTATTCCTGCTCATCTTGATTTGGCGGCGGCGGAATTGGAACTTGCCGGAGTGGTTGGGCGTGAGATGATTCTCCGCGACCGATTGGCGGCGGATGAGATGAATTTTGATTACATTTTCATTGACTGTCCTCCTTCGCTTGGAGTATTAACGATCAATGCATTAACGGCGGTTGACGAGGTTTTTATTCCGCTTCAACCTCATTTTCTTGCGTTACATGGTTTGAGCCGGTTACTCAAAACGATTGAACTTGTTGCCCGACGGCTTAATAGTCGGTTGATGTTAAGCGGCGTCATTCTTTGCATGTACGAAGGTCATACTCGTTTAGCGTCGGAGGTTGCGCAGGATATTGACGCTTTTTTCCAGCAGAAACACACACAACCAACTGTTTGGTCAAAAGCGCAAATGTTCCAGACAAAAATACGTCGTAACATTAAACTTGCCGAAGCGCCGAGTTTTGGTCGTCCGATATTCGAATATGATTCCAACTCTAACGGGGCTGAAGATTACCGTTGCCTTGCCAATGAAATTGCTCTCCAGATACGATAAAAAAACAAATTTAATTTAAAAAAATCATTCGTCCCTTTTTGTGTTTTTATTGTCCCATTAGTCCCTATCGTCCCCAATGTCCCCCAATATCCTTAAAATTGGGGACATTAGGGACGATAGGGACTAATGGGATTTTTTTATTTATTACGAATTGCGTCAAATTGCACTTTCCTAAAATGACAAACTACTTTTTTTGTAATATATCAGTGGAATTTTTATTTTTTATATTAGCCCCGAAAGGGGCGTCAGGATTATAGCCTACCCC
>JAIRLW010000226.1 GCA_031259095.1 Planctomycetaceae bacterium
ACCAACATTTCGTCCCTACGGGACGAACGTTTTGAATCAATTTCATTTTCTACCAAAATGTTGTCCCTAACGGGACAAAAACACGGACATTTATCAGTGATCAAACGATCTCCCAAAATAGAAAACAATCAGCTTTCTGATTATTTCCCATTTTGTAGGCATTCGTGATTGGAAGGAATCATGAACATTTCCGTCCCGTTAGGGACGACATATTGGTAGAAAACTATTTTTCCAATCGGATAGATTCAATTTCGATTTTTTTGTTTTCGGAATTGACCGGATCGAAACGTAAACCGGTAATTTGCCGCCGCCAATTCTTTTTTGATTTCAGATCGAAAATGTAATCGTGAAACTGACCATCCAACGTAACAGGAACACTTAAACTATTTGTTTCGGAAAAAGGACTTCTTACTGTTGACCAAAATAGTTGCGCACGTTCCGCCGAACCTGTTCCAGAAACTTTCATCCGAATTATTAAACGGCTCCAATCCGCTGCCGGAATCCGATTAAGATAGATCGTTATTGCCGAATCATAATTTGTCGTTTCAAATATAAGGTTGTTATTTTCCGTTTTGAAATTGTTGATTCCCATCAAAACTTTCCAACCTTGTGTTCCGTCCTTGAAATCCCAAACGGTTCGGTCAATTTTTTCCAGCGGCGGTAAATCATAAGGACCAAGCCCAACATCGCTCGGCGCATAATTCAATGACCAACCTTCCGCAGGTTTTTTACAAAACGTTTCACGAATTGTTTCAAACATTCCGAAACCAAATTCGGCGTTCGGTTCTGCATAAGAACCTTCACCCCATTCATTGGTCGGAGCCAGAACCATACTTTTAATTCCGGTCTTTTCGGCAAATTTTTTGTAATCGTTGCAAATTTTTCGGAAACCTTCAACAGTTCGATGTTCGATATAAGTTTGTTTGTATCCATGCCAAGGTCTCGAATCCCAACCGGTTGAAAGGTTCGGCAAAAACGGCAAAATTCCCGTTTGATGCCGTGCTTCCCAAAACGGTAAACTCGCTTCAACAACAAGATCAAAATCAAAACGTAACGGATTTTTCGCTTTACCGCCGTGATGCATAAAATGATAAATAGAAGTCATATCAAAACCGGCGTCCGCAAGCCATTGAATATCACCTGCCGAAGTCGATGCTTCGGGCCACTTCATCGCAATAAAATAAATTCCTTTATATCCGGCGGCTTTTGCCATTTCGTTTGAAAGATCAAGAAGACGTTTTACTCCTTCGCCTTTTTTCAATTCCTTACCTTTTGCCCGTTCAAGAGCAGCAATATCGTTATCCATATTTTGCGGACTCCAGATCATCACAACAGGTTTACCGTTTTTGGTGTAATATTCCGGCGTGTTGAAATAATTTTCGATCCAGAATTTTGTTACGGAGCGTTGATCTTCCTCGCTATGACTTCCGGCTGCGTTGTGGTTTGCCCACATCATTGCCCACTTGAACATCGGCTTGTACTTCGCTTTTTGGAATCCTTTAACCCAGTGGTCATGATGTTGATTCCCTTTGTGCCAATACCAATCGACGAGATAATATTGAATACCATTTTCGACCGACCATTTAATTTGCCAGTCAATGACTTCCGGGTTGCCTTCATCGTACCAACCGAGAACCGGTTTACGTTCCGGGTAAGTGTTATAAATTCTTGCCCATGCATCCATTTTTCCCCAACCGGGATAATACAAAGCTCCGATTTCGTAATCGCTTTGAACCGGTTTTGGTACAGGAACATAATCCGCTTTGGGAAGATTCAAACTCTTCTCAATACGAACCGGAACAGTTACAGAATTTCTCGCAGCGCGAACACCTGAACCCGTTATATCGTAACCGGCAAACTCCAACGTAATTTCGCCGTTAAACGGTTGCAATGCTAAAAGATTGATATTGTACGTTTTTGTTTCAAACGGTTTTAAATCGGGCAAGGTATCCCAACCTGTTGGTGAAACAACATTCATTCCGGCAGGAAGTTGCGGTTTGATTTTAATTCCGTGAGCTGTTTGTCCGCCGATGTTACGTAATCGAATCGTAAGCGGTGAAGATTTACCGGTTCGGTTAATTGCTTCGGGCTGATAAATTTGTTCGATTTCAATTTCTGCCGGACCTTGCGGAGAGTCGGAAACAAGCAATTGTTTGAGCGTTGCTTTTGCTTCGGGATCATCGCTAACGGTCAACCGAATCAAATGAATTTTCTCTTGTGTTACAGAACCGTTCAAACCGTCAACATTATACCAATGATTTCGACCGTCCGGTTTGAGCGGAAAAGGAACCGCTGTTGCGTAACCGGAATTGCCGTAAAAGGTTAATGTTCCGGTTTTGCCGCGATTGACGGACATTTCCAATGAAATCCAACCGCCGTTTTCGTCAATATCAACTGTTATCGGTTCACTTTCGATACCGCCGGCAATATTCAATCCGTTTGCGGTTTGTATGATGTTACTGTTATCCAATGGTTTCCAGATCGTTTGTTGTTTCGTAAAATCCCAAACCGGTTTAACTTCGGGGGCTTTGCTGAAATTCAGATCAACAACACGAATCCAATCAAGTTCATAAAACACGTTACCGTAATTTCCTGACGAAAGATTAGGAAAATCGATTCGCAGTTTAATGATTTTCTTTTCAGCGTTCCAGTTGGGAAATA
>JAIRLW010000251.1 GCA_031259095.1 Planctomycetaceae bacterium
CTCACAAATTCCAAAATAATCAGTTTTTTACGTAACTGCTTATTTTGTCTTTGTAACTAATCACGAATTTGACCATCTCCGTAAACGATATATTTGTATGTTGTCAGTTCTTTAATACCACAGGGACCGCGTGCGTGGAACTTGTCTGTGCTAATTCCAATTTCCGCACCCAACCCGAATTGACCGCCGTCATTGAATCGCGTACTCGTATTGACCATGACCGCAGAACTGTCAATCCGCAACGTAAATTCATGAGCCGAATTTAAATCCTTCGTAATAATCGCCTCCGTATGTCCATCACTGTAACTATTAATATGATCAATCGCCCCCTGAAGTGATTCAACAATTTTAACGGAAATTATAGGTCCATGAAATTCCGTCTTAAAATCAATATCTGTTGCCGGAATTGCTTCGGGAATGAGCGAACATGTTTTCGGGCAACCGCGCAATTCAATATTCCGTTGCAATAACGAACTTGCCAATCGCGGTAACAAGGAATCGGCAACAGCCTGATGAATCACCAACGATTCTGCTGCGTTACAAACTCCCATTCGCCGGCACTTCGAATTGATAAGAACTTTTTCCGCAATATCGGGATCGGCAAACTGATCAATATAAACGTGACAATTACCCGCAAAATGTTTGATAACCGGCATGGCGGCTTCGGCGGTAACACGGCGGATAAGACTTTCGCCGCCGCGCGGAATTGTAACTGTAATCTTGTCCGGCATTTTGAGAAATTCGCCTACGGCGTTACGGTCTGCGGTTTGAACAAGTTGCACCGCGTCTTTCGGCAATCCCGTTTCTTCGGCTGCCTGCGATAAAATGTTCGCCAATGCTTTGTTGGAATGGATTGCTTCTTTACCGCCGCGCAAAATAACCGCGTTACCGCTTTTGATACAAATAGCCGCAGCATCCGGCGTAACATTGGGGCGTGATTCATAAATGAAAAAAACAACGCCAAGCGGCACACGAACTTTTTGAACTTCAATACCATTCGGACGAATTGTTGATTCAATAATACTTCCCACCGGATCAGGAAACATCGCTATCTCACGCAACGCCGTAACAATTTCACCGAGCCGTTGGGGATTGAGCAAAAGCCGATCTATTTCCGACGGAGTCAACCCGAAATCCGGCGCGGCGGCAATATCCTTTTGATTTTCGGACAAGATATATTCGCTTTTCTCTTCAATCAAACGGGCAGTACGTTCCAGCCATGCGTTTTTTTGCGATCCGCTAACTCCCGGCATCTGCAGCGACGCCGTTTTCGCACGATTCGCCATGTCAAGACAATATTCTGAAATATTCATCATTCAATAAAAAAATAAATAATGTTTAATAAATACTTTATTCGATTTCGTGCGAAGTTTTTGGAAATTGTCTTGTGAAAGGATCGTTAAGAAGTTGCCTGAATGAGCGATGTGCTAACCATGAAAACACGATCTTGAATAGACATGGTCTCAGGATCGTCAATCTCAAATGTTATCCCGCAATATTCAATGCCTTTTGTGTAGGAAATATTGTAATTTGTTCCTAGAATCACCGAAGGAACCGTAATATTGTTAATCATCCATGGCGTGTTGTAGAGTTTCGTTTTGAGTCCTCCGGCAATAATATTGGTGATCTCGCCCACTCCATCAACCACCTGAGCATTAATCGTTGTGTATTCTTCCATAGAAAGACCGGAAACGGCAAGCGTTGCCACTCGATTAGGCAGCGTTAACGAAAGAAATCCCGTGCATTTCCCGCTCAAACCAATCATTCCCGTAACCGGCGCGTCCGGCAAATGAATCGGAATCTTGGTTATTCCAACAACTCGTATTTTCAAATCGCACATCTGAAGACAACTCTCAACCGAAGTAATAATCGAATTGGTAATTAACGTGTTCACCGTTAATCCATGAATTTCAGAAATAGAATCTTGGGACATGATCGTTAAAAATAATGGTTAATGTTGAATATTGGGTAAAAAAATGGAGCGGATTCTCAAAAGTGATTTCATTTAAGGGAACTTCTAAAAACTTATTTCTTGACCGACTAAAATCGACCGAAATCGGCTAAAATCGATTTTAGTCGATTTCGGTCGATCAAAAAATGAGTTTTTAGAAATGGACTTAAGTTTGTGGATTATTTTCCGACTCTGTTTTTTTGTTTGATGATTTTATGACCGGTTACCGATGGGAGATTTTCGAGTAGTTTTGGGGCGATTTCTTCGATTTTGATTTTTTGTTCGGGGATGAGACGTTCGGCGCCTTCGATCACGGTTTTGGCTCCCGCAACAAGCAGTTTTCGACCTTCTTCCGTTTCCGGCTCCACCCCATACGTGTTAATACCTTCCGCTGTGATTATCACAGGAATTGGTTTGGCAATCAAAAGTTCGGGATCATCATTGGGGGATTCGGGATTATTGCTTTTGGGTGAAGGCTTCACAGCAACCCAAACAGTTGAACCGTCAGGTTTTATCAACACCGCATCTTTAGACACAACAATTTCTTCTTTGGGATCGGTTATGGAGACTAAGGCGGTTGCACTCATTCCGACTTTTAACTCTCCATTGTGGTCATCCAGCCGGACGATCACCGGAAAACTGCGAGGCGACATCAGATCGTAAGGCACGATAGTGCGAACCTTGCCAACCACTTTGATACCCAGTTTATCAATAATAATCGGCATCTCATCACCGATTTTGATATGATCGATGTATTCTTCGGCAACGGCGACACGAGCATCAATAAAACCAAGCGAAACAATTTCAGCAATGACCGTTCCTGGTGTGAGAAGTTCTCCGAGTCCGGTTTCACGCCGGATAACATAGCCGTCGAATGGGGCAAGAATGGTGGTTCGTTTGAGTTTTTCTTTTGCTTCTTTGTTGGCGATATTGGCTTTTTCAAGATTTTGCCTGAATTGTTCGACGAGAGTTCGTTGGTTATTGAGTTCGCTTTCCGAAACCGCACGGCTCACCGCTAACGATTCAATACGTTCCAATTCGGAGAGTTGAAAGGCGTATTGTTTTTCGAGGATTTTGATTTCGGCTTCGGTTTGGGCAATCGTTAATTCGAGCCAGGTTTTGTCGATTTGGGCGATTAACGTTTCTCCGCCTTTGACTTTTTGTCCGACTTCAATCGGCAACGCCACAACGAGACCGGAAACTTCTGTGGAAATTCGGGCGAGTTGTACTTCGAGCAATTTTCCGTAAAAGGGTCGGATCGTGTTGATCAATTCTTTTCGGGCGTTATCGACACGGACAAGACTTGGGGGACGACCTGCCGGTTTTTTTTCCAGTTCGTTTAGGTTGCCGACTTTGGGCTGCGGCTGGTAAAACGCAAAAACATAATAACCAACCGATCCCGCTCCAATCAAAAAGCATGTCATGGCAACAGAAAACAGTAAAACAATAGATCGATGTGTTAATGTGGACATAGTTGTCAAGGAAACAGAAAGAGAATAATCAGGTGTGATTCAGACCATCACCAATTTCATAAATTATACTAAATTCATTTTCCCCTGACAAGAGGCAGAGGTAGTTGAGAGTGGAGAGTGGAGAGTTTTTCTGCCAAGATGTCCTCATGTCGTCCATAACGGGATGGAAAAGTTATCCACTATCCACTATCCACTATTCCTGCCTCTTCCTTTTGGGAACCAATCTGGTATAATGTTGTTTCATGTTGAAGTTTTTACTTTTGGCAGCCTTGTTTTGGTTGCCGATGTTTGGTCGCCGGAACGTCAAACGGTTGCCGATTTAACAACCCCAAAAATGGAGATTACTCTCATGGTGATGAAAAAGTTTCTCAACAAGCCCGAAGATATTACCAAAGAACTTCTGGAAGGCTTCACCCTCGCCTACCATCGACAAGTTAAACTTGTCTCGGAAAAAATTGTTGTCCGATCAAAACCAAAAGAAAAAGACAAAGTCGCCGTAATCACGTTAGGCGGTTCCGGTCATGAACCGGCATTGATTGGTTTTGTCGGCGACGGAATGCTCGACGCCGCAGTGGTTGGCGATATTTTCGCCGCTCCGGGCGCACCAAAAGTTTTGGAAGCGTTGCGGTTGTTCAAGGATCATCCCGCAATCGTTCTCGTTGTTCTCAATCACGCCGGAGACGTCATGAACAGCAATTTGGCTTACAACATGGCGGTCAAAGAAGGAATTAATGTCAGGAAAATCCTCACCGCCGAAGATATTGCTCCGGGGCTCGACGCTCCAACCGAAGAACGTCGCGGACTGGGCGGTTGTATTCCGTTGTTCAAAATTGCCGGCGCCGCCGCCGAAGCAGGACTCAATATCGATGAAGTTCTCAGTGTCGCGGAACGTTTCAACCAGTCAATGGCAACGCTTGCCGTGACCATGAAAACCGCAACCCATCCGCAATCCGGTCAATATATTTCCGAACTGCCCGACGATATGATGGAAATCGGAATGGGACAACACGGCGAAGGCGGAGGAACCGGTCCACAAAAAATTCTCACCGCCGACGAAACCGCCGAAATTATGGTCAAAAAACTGATCGCCGCTGTCAAACTTCAAAGCGGCGACAAAGCAACCTTAATTATTAACGGTTCCGGTGCAACAACCCTCATGGAACAATTTATTGTGTTCCGCAAAGCCCATCAGGTTTTGTCGCAACTCGGTGTTCGACTGATTGATGGCCGTTGCGGTGAACTACTCACTGTTCAGGAAGCCGCCGGTTTTCAAATGTTCCTCGCAAAATTCGACGAACAAACCCTATGCTATTATAACGCAACCTGTTACACTCCCTATTGGGCAACACGGTAATTAAATCGGGAACCGCTAAAAATTCGTTTTTAATCACAGAATGATTTGTTCCTGACGTCTCTAAAGTCCCTCCTGTCCCTAAAATTTGAGGCTAAGGGACGATAAAGACGAATGATTTTTAAATCATGAATCAAAGGCAACCCAATGCGAAAAATTACCGACCTAATGTGAATATTGCCGACCTTTGTTGCGATTGGATTCCTGATTTGTTCCTATTCATCAGAAGTGTTTGTTTCAAATTAGTTTTTATGGAAAAGATTAAAATTGCCTTGTTTGGTTTCGGAACAATCGGAACCGGTGTTGCCAAAATTCTCTTTAATCACGCCGACCGCGTTGCTCAGGCAACAGGTCAAACGGTAGAGCTTGCCCGAATTTGCGATAAAGATATTACGACACGGCGTGATATTGAATTGCCGTCGGGCGTTCTTTGTTCCAACCTCGAATCTGTTTTCTCCGATCCTGAAATTAAAATCGGAATCGAATTGATTGGCGGTTTGGAACCGGCACGAACTTTTGTTTTACGTTTGCTGGAACACGGTAAAGACGTCGTTACGGCAAACAAAGCCCTGATTGCCCAACATGGCAATGAATTGTTTGCCGCCGCACGCCAATTTGGTCGAACCATTGCGTTTGAAGCGGCGGTTTGCGGTGGTATTCCGATCCTGTCTGCACTCTCAACCGCATTGCAGGCAAACACGCTTCAATCCATTAACGCCATCGTCAATGGAACAAGCAATTACATTCTTTCCCAAATGGAAGGCGGTAAAACGTCTTATCGTGACGCTGTATTGCAGGCTCAACAACTAGGTTATGCCGAAGCGAATCCGGCAATGGATGTGGACGGAACCGACGCCGTGCAGAAACTAACCATTCTTGCTCAACTCGGTTTTGACGCCGACGTCGCATGGCAAAGTGTTCCGCGTATGGGCATTGAATCTATTGAGTCTATTGATTTTCGTTATGCCAAAGAACTTGGTTATCGGATTAAACTGTTAGCGGTTGCGGAACGCAGTAGCGAAGGGTTGGAGTTGCACGTTTCGCCGACACTGGTCAAAGCCGATAATCCGCTTGCGGGAGTGCGCGACGCATTCAATGCCGTAAAAGTTGTAGGCGATTCGGTCGGCTCCGTCTTCTTTCAAGGACTAGGCGCAGGACAATTACCAACCGCTTCCGCTATTGTCGGCGATGTT
Source organism: Planctomycetaceae bacterium (assembly GCA_031259095.1). Classification (GTDB taxonomy): domain Bacteria; phylum Planctomycetota; class Planctomycetia; order Pirellulales; family Thermoguttaceae; genus WRKP01. The sequence continues at coordinate 5,968 of JAIRLW010000251.1, forward strand.
ATCGATACAATTCTTGGTCGAACGGCAATTACTTTCCGTACTCTCAATTTATGGAATTCCGACAAACCGTCTATTGCGATTAAGAGTCCCAATGAATTTTTCGGCAAATCCTATCTTCGGTTTAGTGTTCAAGATCAACCTGGGGTAATGCATGAAATTTCCGGTGTTCTCGGCAATTGGGGCATTTCGATTGCTTCCATGATTCAACATGAACCGGAAAATAAAACAGATAACAAATCTGCCGTTTTAATCCTAACTACTCACGAAGCACGTGAAGGCGATCTTCTCGAAGCAATCAACCAACTCGAACAACTCCACACCGTTCACGGTAACGTTGTACGGTTGCGCGTGCAAAATTAAACGGATAAAACAAATAATGGTAATTGATTATTTCTATACTTGTAATCTATCAGCGGAATATTTTATTTGAGGTTAAAAAAGTATTCGCCCTGAAAGGGCGGTCAGATTATAGCCTACCCCAACGGGGTAGGGTTAAGTTCCCCCCGTCAATCCAACGCCCTGAAAGGGCAACAGGAAAATAATTAAATGACGAACCGTTTATAATCTTGACACCCTTTCAGGGCTTCGGTTGGTGATGGTCCTTGAACCTACCCCGTTGGGGTAGGCTACCTGACACGGGGTTGTTGTAAGTCTTTACTACAAAAAGACTTATGAAAACATATAAGCGTCTGTTCACGGACCCGTTCACTCCTCAAAACGGCGTTATTCCCCAGGTATAGGAATTGATGTTAAAGTTTTGATTATAAACAGGTTATGAAAATATTTTAATATGAAACGAAATTATTCTTTGATTGGTACAACGAATATCGACCACATACGACATTAAATGGCAAAACACCAAACGAGGTTTATTATCATCGCCATGCCGCCAATGCAAAACCAAGAATC
>JAIRLW010000272.1 GCA_031259095.1 Planctomycetaceae bacterium
TTTTAACCTCAAACAATAATTCCGCTGATAGATTACGATTAAACAAACGTTGCATTACGGGGTTGTCCGAACACGGTAAACAACTGTTGATGTTTTTCCGAGTTCTTCGGTTGGGCAAAATCTTTCTAAAATACCATCGGCAACCAGTTTGTCAAAAAGTTCCGGTTGAACGATTTCAGTGTAGCCATAATTGCCCGAATGACGGAACCGGTTAATTTCACCCCAGTCAACAAGAACAAACGCAATACCGCGCCGTTGAAATTCCGCCGCCGGATCAGACGCCGCAACAATTTCTTTCAACGGCGTTTCATTAAAACAGGAATGGTACGCCACAGGAGCATCGTACAAAAATGCTTTGGCTTCGCCGACTAAAAGAATCTTTTTCGGAATGGCCGACGGATCTTCATTAACCCAAGTTGTCCAAAATTGTTCATTAAACCAAATAGCCCATGACGTCGAAATATTCGGATCACACCGCATTGAATTTAATGAAGCAAAAAAACGGTTATTCTTGCCCGGCGCAGGCGAACCGGCTGCCAGAAAACAATAAACACAACTCAAAACCAACAGAAAATTCAACGTGATTTTCCAATACTTTTCCGTACTCCATGTTGCGCCGATTCCGGCAAACAATATTAAAACGGGAACAGCCGGAAGCCAAAACCGGTCAATCCGATGGGTCAGAAACCACCATGCCGCAAAAACAAACGCAAGCCATGAAATCAAAAAACAAAAAATACGGCGTTGGGGGGGAGGCGATTTTAACGCAACAACAACAGCGATCAGAAAAAACGGAATCGTCAACGGAGCATTCCAAGAACTGCTCAAACCAACACGCCGAAAATCACGGAAAAATGTTATCAAACGAAAATCATGCGGCGAATGAATTTGTGTCCATCGGCGGTCAATCTCAGAAGTCCAAGAACCGGTTGAATCGCCGAAAACCGAAAAACAAAGCGGATAAACCGGATTGCCGGTGTAATAATAATTCTTGAAATACCAACCGCCGCAAGATATGGAAACGCCAATGACGTAAATTAAAATCGACATAATGACAGAACGCGTATCGGATTTTTTGAATTTTATTACTGCGATAAAAATTCCAACCGGAACAACCGCAAACAGTATTGCCGGATATTTACACGCCGCCGCACTTCCGGCAAAAAATCCGGTAAGGAAAATCGGAAACCAATTGATCTGTTTCAAATAGTCAATTGTATTGTAATATATTGAACGCCCATTCCGTTTTATTTTTTCCGATGTTTGAACAAGTTTATCGTTGGAACATTGAGCCGTTAATACGGCGGCATAAATTGCGAAAAAAGCGTACATTCCAACCACCGAATCAATAAGTCCGGCAGTGGAAACATAAATAATCCAAGGGGACGAAATGTACAGAATGAAGGCAACAAGTCCGGCTGTTTCAGAAAAAAACCGTTTGCAAAAAGCGTACAAACCAAGAGCGGTCAGAATTGTTGTCAACGCAATAAGTGTTTTACCGCTCATTGCTCCAAGACACGACATGACTCTGATAGACGAATCATCGAAAAATATCCTGCCCCAAACATAAAACATTTCCGCACCAAAAGGCATGTCGGCGTAAACATTATGCGGCAAAAATCCGATTTGTCCTGTCTGTACAAATTCACGCGCTCCGGCAAGATGATACGATAAAACATCATAATCCGTCGAAGGAATCATTCCGCCAAGAATTAACGGAACCGAAAATATCGGAAAGATAATAAGAAACGTTAATTTTTTGAACAAAGACCATTTTTCCGGTTTCGGCAATGGATAAGCCGTTTGAGAGGCATAGGCGTTCTGATAACTAAATAAACCGTTCAAAAAAAGGCATAAGAGCATACCGATTATTGTCAGAGTTTTGATTAGTTTGATATTGTTTAAGTTTCCGCATAAACCGAAACAAAATAAAGTCAACGAGCAAAGGCTTAAACCGGCAATCGTTGCCAACAATTTGAATTCGACTTGGGTAATGGTGTTGCGCCAGGACTTAAACGGCGGAAGCAACAAGATAAAACAACCGTAACCGCTTGCCGCCATTAAACAAATACTTGCGCCGCAAAGAATACCGGAAAGCAGACCTAATTGCTCTAACAGTGAAACCATACCGTCCAAACCAACAAACCACATAGCGAAATATTCATCCGGTAACAAAAGATACGAGAAAAATGAAAATCGCGTCCACGTAATATCATTTCCATTGAGTCCCGCATACGGTTCAAACGGTGTTGCAAAAAATAACAGGCAATAAACGGCAATCAAAAACGTAACAATCAAAAATACCGCTTTTTTCATAAAACAAAAATCTGTAATAGGTATTTGATAAAATAATTTAGGAACGCGGGCGCCGCACCCGCAACACTAAAATAACGTTCCGCCGTTCCATGCAGACGGAACGTCTGCGTTCCTAAAAGCAGCCCATTGATGACCGTGTAAAATATACCGCAAAAAATAATCACTGAATAGTTGTCATTAATTTATTATCCGCTTTCACAAACGAGCGCTTTGTTAATCTCAAAATTTAGGATAGCCGGATAAGGCGAGGTTGTTTTGTAAGAAAAATTAGGTTGAAAATGAGGTTTGTTGCAATAATAGTAATACGCTTTTTACAAATTCCACTGAAATATTACATTTACCAGAAAACATAATCCCCAAATTAAAAATTAACAAAGCGCTAGGGCGTGTTGACGTTCATTTCGCAAAAAAACATGATATGAGTGTCAACACACCCTAATCTTTATTTTTACCGCGAAAATCACGAATGTTCACGAAAAGATTTGGAACAATCGTTTTCGTGAACATTCGTGGTTTTCGCGGTTCAAATTCATTACTGGAAATTCCTGATTGTTTCCTATTTTTGGGAAATAATCAGAAAATTTTGACACAGTTTAACAACTACTTATGAACATTAGTGTCAACACACCCTAACAAAGCGGGTGAAAGTCCTTTGGCGAAGCATTGCCTACCTCAATCTACCTAAATTAACAACCTGCCAGTGAACATTAGGAACATTTGGACTTCTTCATATTGATTTTGAGTCAATCAATGGCAGTACTACACTAAATTTCTTAATTATTTTGTCAAAATCGCCGAAAAATGGAACTGGTGATTTCCGATTCTTGGTTAAATAATGTCCCAATAGCATCAATAAAAGCAAATTAAGAAAAGAAAACGGAGCATTGTGTGAACCTGAATTTACATGCAAAACAGAAGAAAAAAACACAACAAGCAATTGTAAAAACCGCTTTGTTGTTAATATTTTTATACGGGTTTCTGTCCATTTTATTTAATTTATCTAATCTATCTAATAGACTTTTCTCCCAAGAAACAACACCCTCCATATTACCCAAACAATTGAGTAGTTCGGGTAATTTGAATAATTTGAATAATTTGAATAATACGGTCAATACTCCGGTTTCTGTTAAATTGACGCCGGTAACTCCGAATCCGAATGCACCCGGCGTGGCTTCGACCAATGTTCGTTGCTCGGAAACCGCAAAAGGTGAATTTTATCCTCTTCATTTCGCCGAAAATCTGCGAGCAATCGCTCAATTGGGCGAAAGTGATTCCGCAGTGTCGGAACTTTCACAGTGGGCAGAGAAAACGCTGAAACATTTGGAAGCAGCAATTTTTTATATCAACCAAAATAATCCGGCTGAAGCATGGACGCATTTGAAACAACTGGAAAAGTGTACCGTCGAACTCGAAACTCTCCGAAAAAATCTGAACATAAAAAAAACGTCAACAGAAACAAAACAATCGCCGGCAGAAACGGAATTGCAGGATTCGGAATCGCAAGAATTTCGTCCGACTGAAATCGCGCTCGAAGAACTTTTATTGGGTTTGGAACGACGCATCATCATTTGGAGCGCCGCCGTTCAAGCCGAAACAACTCCCTCCTTTCCCATTTCCCGGCATTTCGGAAAAAAAATTACAGACATTCAGCAACTAAAAGAACGAACGCTTGCAGTCGAAAATTATTTTCTTAATAAGAAAAACGCCGCAAATAATTATGAAAATATCGGGGAACTTTGGTGTGATTATCTCGATACCCGATCTTTTCTCGCCGATCTGGAAGCCTGCCAAAAGACGTTCTATCATCCGAATCGCCGCGTTTCAACACTCGTTTCAACAATTCCGGTGCCAATGCTTATTGCGTTTTGCGATCGCGCCAATGTCGTGTTGCTTCGGCTCAACGATCCAAAACTGAACGAAAATCAACGCCGTTATCTGAATGTTCCGGCGCTTGCCGCGTGGCAAGAGGAATTGTCAAACTGGTCAGCGGATACAGTCGCCCCAATAACGCTGATTCGAGGAATGGAACGCTTCGAGGAAACAGGCGGAATGAGCGATATGGAAACGCTTTTCCGGCTGGCAACTCGATTGTCGTTTTCAAAAACTCCCGCTTTTCGCCAACTCGGTTTGCTAACCAGCGAATTGTACGGCGGTCCGAATGTGAAAATTTATATTTCAAAAGTGTTGGTAAATCATCTGCTTCCGCCGTCCAAACCGGAAATCGCCATGTTCCGCGACGTCATTCAGCAACAACCCGTCTTTGGAAGACGACGAACCGATACCGATATCGAAATGAATTTTATTCCGGCGGACAATCGTCTTCTCCTTTCGCTGGATGTTTCGGGGACAGTGAAAACCACATCGCGTGCCAATGCGACCATCACAACACTGCTCACCGGCGGTCAAGCGGAATATAAAGCACAAAAACAAATCGAATTAACCGAAGACGGTTTTCTATTGGCGCCGTGTCATGTTCAGGTTCGGAAAAATCGGTTGGAACTGCTGAATTTCCAAACAGATTTTGACCGGATTCCATTGCTTTCCGGTTTGGTTCGCAATGTGGTTCGGAATCAATACGAATCCCGGCAACCCGACGCCAAATCCGAAACGCAACAAAAAATCACGCGACAAGTTCGTGAACGGGTCAACCGTGAAGCTGATGACCGCTTCAAAGAATTTAACGAAAAATATCGTGAATTTTCGGAAGAACTTTCAAACCGTTTTAATTTGTTCCTTGAAAAGAAAGACGCAAGAACGGAAGAAAATTGGCTTTTAACATCGTGGGCGGTACGGAGTCAGGACTTTTTGAGCGGTAACACTCCCGCACCGACAACTCCAACCGGTTCCTTCGCCGATTTGAAAATTCATGAATCAGTCCTGAACATGTTGGTCGGAAAATTAAATTTTGACGGAAAAGCCGCAACAGTTGGAGAAATTCGTCGGGAAGTTGCGGAAAAGTTTAACCGTCCACAGTTTGCCGAACCGGATGAACATGATGATGTTCAAATTGCTTTTGCGAAATACAACCCGATTATTATCCGCTTTGTTGACGGACGTATTGAAATTTCAATTACAATAGATTCGCTCAAAATTCAACGTCAAACCTATCGGAATTTCAAAGTGGTTGTCTGTTACCGACCAATGATGACCGATGACAGTGAACTTGTTTTGAAACGTGATCCTGTGATCAATCTTATTAACGCTTCACGTGGACAACTGGTGTTGCGAACTGCTTTTACGACAATATTCCCGCCCAACCGAAGATTTTCGTTAAGACCGCAGTTTCTTAAAA
>JAIRLW010000325.1 GCA_031259095.1 Planctomycetaceae bacterium
ATCACAAATAATCGATAAAGGGTTTGACGAAGCGTTACTTGAACGTCTCCAATCGGAAAAGGATGCCGGACGGTTTGAAGTGATTGCCGATATTTTAAACCGACGTTACAACGCTTCGATTTTACCGATTCTTTTGGCACGAGCCAAAGCCGCCGACACTCCCAATCGTTTGGCGTTGATTCGCATTGCCGAAAGAGCGGCAACAAAAGAAAATGTGAGCGATTTTATTATTGTTTGGGAATTGATTACTGATCGAGGGCAACGCGATCAGGCGGAACAAATTATTGCCCGACTGGTCAACGGCGATTCCGAAACAGTATTGAAACAACGTACTGAAAAGAATTACGCCGAAATGTTTTCGTTACTTGGACGAATCGGCGACGAAAAATCGATTAAGGAAATAACCGACCGCGTCTTCAAACGACCCCTTGATGCTGGAATGTCGCCAACGCCGGAATTAACAGCCGCCGCGTTAAGGGCAATGTGTAATTGGCCCGACGGACGTGTTGCCAACGAATTACTTCGTGTTGCGGAAAATAAAACTTTTTCCGATACCGACCGAATTGCTGCTCTTCGCGGTTTTGCGCGGGTAGCGTCGTTGCCGAATGACCGGATTAAAATCAAAATTAACGACCAAGAAAAAACCGCTCTACTTGCCAAAGGTTTTGATTATGCGATTCGTATTGACGAAAAACGTTTGATTATTCAACGTATCGGACAGATTCGTCATGCGGATTCGTTGAAATTCGTGTTGCGATATTTCGACGACACGGAACTTCAGGACACGGTGATTCGTTCCATTCTTGATCTGGCGCATCACACCGATTTACGGCGTTCCGATAAAGAAACATTCGGCGCGGCGTTGGATAAAGTTATTGCCGTAACAAAAGATCAGGAACTTCTTGACCGCGCAAAACGGTATAAAAATAATTTTTAAACGAAAATTAAAATAATTCTGATTATTTCGGAATTTTAAAGGGGCAATTGTTTGGATCAATAAATTCAAGTAGGCAACGTTTCACCGAAACGTTGGTCGGCGCTAGCCGATATGAAAGGTCGCCTATCACAAATTACCCTTCAATTTTCGAAATAATCAGGATTTTTTATTCCATAGTCCCATTAGTCCCTATTGTCTCTAAATTTCAATGAGGACAAAAATTTGAACATTGCATGAACAATAATTAACAAAAAAACAATAATGGCAAAAATAGAAGGATTTCGGGTAAAGAATTTTAAATCTCTAAAAGATGTTACGCTTGGACGGATTATGAATTTGCAGCAAGCCGAACCGCTCACTCCGCTGATAGTCGTTATCGGTAAAAACGGAGTTGGTAAGAGTTCACTATTTGACGCATTTGGTTTCTTGGCGGATTGTTTGAAAATTGGGGTTGAAGAAGCATGCGACGCACGCGGTCGCGGCGGTTTCGAGAAAATTCAATCACAAGGACAAAACAAGCCAATCGAATTTGAAATCTATTACAAAGAAAATACGAAAGCCAGTCCGATTACGTATGAGTTGTCAATAGGACTTGATAAACTAAGCCGACCTTGTGTTCTCAAAGAACGTCTCAGACAACGCCGAAGCGGACAAAGAAATTATGGACGACCGTATTCATTTTTAGTATTGAACAACGGAAAGGGAATTGTATGGAAAGGTGAAACAAAAGGTTTTCAGATTGATGAAACGAAAAAAGATTTTGATCTGGCGAGTTGGATTAAAAATCTTAAATCCGGAAGATCCGGAAAAACTAAAGAAGAAACAAAAAATAGCGAGAAAGTCGAGTTGGATGATAATCGTAAACTTGGTATTGCTACGTTGGGTTCTCTTAAACAACATCCGCGAATTTCTGCATTTCGCCGTTTTGTTGAGGGTTGGTATTTAAGTTACTTTACGCCTGATGCGGCGCGAAGTATGCCGCTTGCCGTACCGCAAAAACATCTTAACATTCACGGCGATAATCTTGGAAATGTTGTGCAGTTCATGGAACGCGAACATCCTAAACAGTTTCAGAATATTCTGAAACGAATTGCACAAAAAATACCTGGAATAAAAAAAATAGATACAGAAAAAACCAGCGATGGAAGATTACTACTTCGGTTTAATGACGAAGGTTTTCAAGACCCATTTTATTCCCAACAAATGTCTGATGGAACGCTCAAAATATTCGCTTATTTACTTTTACTTGACGATCCGTCACCGCCGCCGTTTTTGTGTATTGAAGAGCCGGAAAATGGTTTGTATCATAAATTGTTGGAAACTTTAGCTTCGGAATTTCGAAAACATGCGGAGAAACGTGAAGATGGATCGCAAGTTTTTCTCACAACTCACCAACCTTATTTGGTTGACGCATTAGAACCGTTGGAGGTTTGGATACTTGAAAAGGGGCAAGATGGTTTTTCTGTTGTTAAACGGGCAAGCGAAATACAAATTGTGAAACACTTAGTGGATTCCGGTTTACCTTTGGGCGGATTATGGTACAGCGATTATTTGGATAGGAGATAATGTTATGCATTTTGAAATTCTTGTAGAAGACCAATCGGAAAAAAAAAAACGTTGGATATTCTGATTCCAAAAATCATTGGCAATAAACATACATTCAATGTTCATCCGTATAAAGGCATTGGACGAATACCAAAAGACCTCAAAGAAAATACAACAGATGCGAATAAACGAATTTTATTGAATCAATTACCGAGATTGTTACAAGGCATTGGAATAACACATAACCAATACCCTAAAGATTATCGTGCTGCGGTCATCATTATTTGTGACTTGGATGACAAATGTTTGAAAACATTTCGCGCAGAGTTGGAAGCGATTCTTAATCATTGTGATCCGAAACCGGAAACTCGTTTTTGTATTGCTATTGAGGAAGGCGAAGCGTGGTTTCTTGGCGACATTCCGGCAATCAAATCTGCTTATCCGAAAGCGAAAAATACTGTTTTGAATGCATATAAAAATGATTCTATTTGCGGTACTTGGGAATGTTTAGCGAATGCGGTTTACAAAGGCGGCAGTATTGCGCTTTCTGCGAAAGGATGGCAGGCGGTCGGTTTGGAAAAATCATGTTGGGCGGAAAATATTAGTCCTCACATGAATGTTGAGAATAATAAGTCGCCGAGTTTTAATTATTTACGACAAAAATTACAAGAATTATTAGCGTCTTTGTAACATTATGGGATATACTTTTTTGCCGTCATAAACATTATTTGTAATTATTCAGCGGAGTATTGGTAACGACTTTAACGTTCCCTATTTTCTGCGTCATTTTGCGTATTCTGCGTTAAATTTAAACGCAACATACGCAGAATATCGCAAAACAGAATATTGAGGAAAAACAACTGAGCCGTTACTTGATTTTTAACCTTTTTATTTTTTAACCTTTAACCAAGTCGTTTAGCGATCTCAGAAGTTTTATGACAAAAAAATTATTGTTGATTCTGTTGATGTTGTTTACTGCTGGTTCGCTTCAGGCGCAAACAGTTTCGTTGTCCGCATTGCTGGACGAAATGGTTGACCGTTATTCCGTAACACAGATTCCTGATCCGGCGTTCTCCAGTTGAATAATTTCCTAAACACAAATTTGATTTATGATTTAAAAATCATTCGTCCCTAAAGTCCCCTTTGTCCCTATCGTCCCTTACTCCAATTTTAAGAACATTAGTGCCAATAAATCTGTGATTAAAAATAAATTTTTAGAGGTTCCCAAAAGATTACAATGTGCGGAATTTGCGGAGCAGTTTGGAGTGAACCTTCAAAGGCAATTAACAGAACAACATTAGACGCGATGACCGATATTCTTCGGCATCGCGGACCGGATGATCGCGGTATCTTGTTGCAACAAGGAATCGCGTTGGGACATCGTCGGCTGGCGATTATTGATCTGACTCCGTCAGGACTTCAGCCAATGCCAAACGAAGATGAAACTGTTTGGATTGTCTTTAACGGTGAAATTTATAATTTTGAACAATTACGCCGCGACTTGATTAGTCGCGGACATCGTTTTCGCAGCGAATCCGACACCGAAGTTCTGATTCATCTTTACGAAGAAAAACACGAAAATTTGTTGCAATATCTCAACGGAATGTTTGCAATGGCGATTTGGGATGTTCGTGAACGAAAATTATTTTTGGCGCGTGACCGGATTGGTAAAAAGCCGTTGTTTTACCGTAACGAATCAAACCGGTTGATTTTTGCCAGTGAAATGAAAAGCATTCTGACGGTCAACGGAATTCCGCGTGATATTGATCCGTCCGCATTGGACGACTATTTAACGTATCAATATATTCCTCATCCGAAAACGATTTTTCTTGGTGTTTCAAAATTACCGCCGGGTCATTTTGCGGTTTGGCAGGATAATCAGTTGACGGTTCGGCGTTACTGGAATCCCGACTGGAACGAAGAAAATGAACAATTAACGTTTGAAGAATGGTCGGAAGAACTTCGGGCGTTGGTTACGGACGCGGTGCGAATCCGTCTTCGAAGCGATGTGCCGGTTGGAGCGTTTTTGTCCGGCGGAATCGATTCGTCAATCACTGCCGGAATAATGCAACAGGAATGTCCGCAACAAATACGAACTTTCTGTATCGGTTTTCCGCAAAAAGAATACGATGAAACCGCGTTTGCCCGTCAAGCGTCGAATTTGTTCGGCACAAAACATCAGGAATTAATTGTTACGTCAGATATTGAAGATGTTTTGCCGAAAATAATCCGGCATTACGATGAACCGTTTGCCGATTCCAGCGCGATTCCGACTTGGTCGTTGTGTGAAATGGCGCGGCGCGAAGTTACTGTTGCGCTGAGCGGCGACGGCGGTGATGAACTTTTTGCGGGTTATGATCGCTATCGGGCGGTTCGGCTGGGAATGTTTGCGGAGAAGATACCGCCTATTTTAAGAACAATATTAGCCAAACCGATTCACAATTTCATTCCCGCTTCAACACGTCAACGTTCCCTCCTTCGCCGGTTGAAACGATTTCTCGAAGCAATCGGCATGGAACCGTTGGAACAATATTTACAATGGATTGCCATTTTTAACCGTGAACGGCGTCAACAACTGTACACGCCGGAATTTTCGGAACAAATTTATGGTTATGATTCGCTTGATTTTCTACGGCAAGCCGAACAACATTGTTCGCGGCGTGATCGTGTAACACGAATTGCGTTGACGGATATGCAGACCTATCTTCCGTGCGATTTAATGACGAAAGTGGATATTGCATCAATGGCGCATGGATTGGAATGTCGTGCGCCGTTACTGGATTACCGGATTGCCGAATGGGCGGCGCGGTTACCGATTCGGTACAAAATTAAAGGAAATTGCGGTAAAAAAATTCTTCGTGAAACGTTTCGTGATTTGTTGCCGCCGGATATTGAACATCGGCATAAAATGGGTTTTGGCGTTCCGGTTGATCATTGGTTTCGTAAACCGTTACGTGAAATGGTTCAGGATATTCTGCTCGATTCCCAAACAAGACAACGCGGTTTTTTTGAACAAAAATTTATCAAACAACTCCTGAACGATCATTTTTCCAATCGATTCGATCACGCTTATCGGATTTGGGCATTATTCGTTTTTGAACATTGGATTCGATGCTGGGGTCAAAAATAACGTAATATTTCATGCGAATAAACGACGGGATATATTTTATTTCCGTTTCCATTGATTTTTTGGTTTGGAAGCAGCATCGATAGCGTCTCGACAGATGTTAAAAATTCTGCCGGCTGTTACGCCGTACTTTTGGGCAATTTGTTGATATTTTTGTCCGGCTTTTCGTGCTTTAAGAATTTCCGCTTTGGCATTGGCGTCAATTTTACATTTCCGTGTTGAAAAGTTCGGAAGCGGTAAACTCGGATCGCGTTTACACAACACTTTTATATCGTTTTTGATCCGGTCCTGAGACATTTTCATTTTTTTGACAATTTCCAGATAGGACAAGCCTGCACGCAATAATTCCGTAACTTTTCGACGGCGTTCAGTGATTTCCGGCGAAGGCTTATTGATTGAGCGGAATAACGGCACAGGTCTCTTTGCGGTTTCGTTGTACTGGAAAACCGATTGCCGTACCCATTCGTTAGAGACATTGAACATCGCTCCAACCGCTCGCAATGACAATCCGCTACGTCGGGCTTCGGCAATTTCCGCTAAACGGGCTTTTCTTGCCGCTTCCCGAATCTTGCGCTGTTTCAACATAATTTTTTCCCGCTCGCGTAATTTTTTCAGTCTTTTCTGGTTTCTTGCCGATTTTGCCTCTTTGGTTTTACGGCACGTCCGAATACTGATACCGTAATTTCGCGCTGTCGCGTAAACTGCGGCAGTCGTTATTCCATACGAATCGGCAATGGAGGCAATAGATTCGCCCATCGAAAACCGTCGTTTCATCTCCTTAATGTCCTTAATATTCCAAACCATTAGATTCCTCCTAATTTTTTTGTATCGTTAATAATATTCAAACAGTTGAATGATAATAATCGAATTTATTATATCTTGAGCAAGAGGTACGTCAATAGTCCCAATAGGATTTTAGTAATATTTCAGTGGATTTAGTGTTTTGAGTTTATCAATTTATTAAGGCAACTTCTAAAAATTCATTTTTTGACCGACCGAAATCGATTTTAGTCGATTTTAGTTTGTGAAGAAAGTAAGTTTTTAGAATTTCCTTTAATTAAAATAATCAACCGACGCAACCGTAATTGTCTATTTTAATTTTTCGTATTGTTTGGAAAACAACCTTATTTTCACCTTCGGCGAAACAATGTTCCGAAAATTTCGCAACAATGATATTGATCGATTATTTAACGATATTATCAAGGCAGATCGCCGCAAACGCTTCACTGTAACGCGGCGGCGAATCTGCCATTTTGAAGTCGTTGTTTAAGATATGCCGTGCGATGTTTTCCGCTTGCGTAACAGCCCTCTGAATATCGCCGGACGACCAGGGGGCAAGTTTCGCCTCTGTTTTTGTAACATCCTTCGGAAGCAAAATATAGCCGAGCGCAATCTCTTCCGAATAACCCGATTGCCGTAAAATGTAATGATAAAGCGGTAATTGAAAATCAATCCATAGAAACTCGCCGTCCGTATTTTTCTTTCGGTGTGTCTTTTCCGGTTCCGCCGCTGAATCGGAAGTTTTGTAATCCAAAACGATCAACCGTCCGGTTTTTTCCTCTCGGTCAATTCGGTCAATACGACCATGAAGCGATATTTTTTGTCCATCAATATTGAGAAAAACAGAATCGTCTCTGAAATTAAGTTCTGTTTCGCAAATTGAATGACCGCCGGCAGCCCATTTTGCCTGCCATCCGGCAAACGCTTCAAGCCGTTTCAACGCCCGTTCCGTCTGAATCGCAATCACCGGTCGCGGCTGTTCGCCGTATTTTTTTGCAACATAATTTTTGAGCGCGGTTTCAAGAAACGGCGCAATCGTTTCTGCCGAAGTTGAATTTTTGATACTGCTTTGTCCGAATTGCCGGAGAACTTCGTGAATCAGTGTTCCAAACGCCGGAGCGTCCAGCTCTTCATCGGTATCGTCGAGAGTGTCCAGCCGGAGACGATGTTTCAAATAATATCGGTACGGACAACGCAGATAATCGGCAAATTCCGTAACACGCATCGATTTCGGCGTTTCAATCGGTTCGGCGTTGGGAACGCTGAACGCTGATTTTTCCGGCTGCCCCGATTTAATTTTTCCGGTAAAAAACATTTCCGGTTCTTGCCGTATCTGACCAAAGTATTTCTGTATGCGCCGCGTAATTGTTTCATTATCGGCGGCAAAAAACAGTCGGCTTGGAAGCATCGGATCGCCTTCCGTAGAACGCCGACCGCCAATCAGTTGGACAGCATGACCATGTTCGGTTGAAAGGCGTGTTCCTAAAATCACCGACAACGCATAAGCATCCCGCGCAAAACGCCGACGATTGTCCTCAATACCAAGTTCACGGCGAATCTTGTCCGGCAAAAACAAGTCCGAAGTTAAAAATGACGGAACAAAACCGTCGTTCATTCCTGTTACAATTGCAATCGGCGCATCGTCCATCGCCGCATCGAGCCAACCAATCAATTCCACCGCGTCATGATTTTCGTGCGGCGGAATATTATCCGATCCAATTTGTAACATAATCAGCCGCAACGTTTCCGCAAACGAAACGTCGGGAAACAATTTTTTCGGAACATCTTTCAGCGTTTCGATGGCGGCGTTAACTTTGTTACGAACTTCCGTAATTTCTCTATCAAACGACAACTCCGCTTTTGATGAATCGTCTTTATCGTAAAGCCGTTGTAACATATTTTCAGTTTTTTCCAGCCAGACAAGCGGCGATTGTTTTTGACACGAAAAAGAATCAACGCCGGTCAATTCTTTGAACTTGTTCCAACATATTCGCAACAAATCAAACGATTGACTGTATTGCGGATTTTCCATATCAATTTTCGACAGCCAGACGTCGCCGACGGTTACCGGTAAAAATTCCGTATGATAACGATCCAGTTCCGAAAGTAAATCGCGTTTCGATTTTTGGTCTTGTTGCAAAAATAGTTCAACGTCGGGATGCCGAACCAGTTCCGCAAACGCGGAAAACGTTTGAGATTCCAAAAAGGTTGAGATCGTTTCAAGAAATCGGTAAACGGCGGTTTGTTTTATCGGAGTTCCTTCAACATGCCGCGACGGAATGTTTGCCTGCTCAAGCCGTTGTTCGATAAACGGAATAACCTGCGAATCCGGCACGCCAATGATTATTTCATCGGCGACATACTTCTTGTTCAAACCGGCAATTTTGCGCAACACCGCATTCGCCTGATGTTCGGGACGTTCAACGACATTGATTTGTTCGTCGTCAATGGAAGGATTCAACACAAATTCTTCGTGATCCCATGTTCCCGGAATAAGACAACCAAAATGGTCAAACTTTTCTTTGAACGATTCCGGTGCAAAAACGATGGTCGTTACAAAATCGCCGAATTTGTTCAAAATTTCCTTTTGCACACGGTTCATGTCAACAAGACCAAGAAGGAAAAATTGTGTGCCGTTTTCGTTAAAATTATTATAAATCCGTTGAAATTCATCGGGATTCTGCTGATGAATGGCGAAAAGTCTTGCCGTTTGCAAGTCCCAAACGTCGAGCGAATCAAGAAGATCGTGATATTTTTTCTGAAGCGCGGTCAAAGCATTCCAACGTTGGACTTCGTCATCAATGTTCAATTTATGGCAAAGTTTGGCAACTGCCGAAAAATCGAGCGTGTCGGCGGCGAGTTCACGGTGAAGGGTTGCAAACATTTTTCCCAACACCAGCCGCGAATTAAAATCATCGCGTTTCGGCGGATGCGGTAACACTTGCGCCAATAAATCAGGATATTCATCGTCCAATTGGTCAACGGCATGAATCCATGCAAACCGTTGCGTTAATTCATCGGTGATTGATTTTCGCAGATCATAAAATTTTTCCGGCAATGTTCCGGGCGTTAAAAATTCCGGCGGATACCATGCGGAGTCCAGTTTTTTAGCGTCGGCGAGTTTTTCAACGTTCTCCGCGAGTAATTCTTCCAGACGATTGATTGCCCGACGACCCGGCAATGTAACAACAACACGGCTTAAATCAAGTTGACCGTTTTTCGCAAACCGATCAATTAAAAAATCGGCAGCCGTCTGAAGAAGCGGACGATTCCAGTTAAGAAAAATACGACGCATAAATTACCTTGTTGGTTTGTTGTTGCAATTAATTCTCCAATCCCTAACTTTCTAATCCTTTCTCTACACAAACACGCCGTTATTATTGAGTTGTTTAATTTTTTCTTCGGAACAAGTTGCGCAACGAAATTCAGGATGTTTATCGTTGAGACGGTCATAGTTGGCAGTTTTGACCAACCGGTATCCTTTACAGATTTTCCCGCAGTTGGCGCAAACGATGTTGTCTTTGATTTCCCACAACGGATTTCTGTATTCGACTTTGAAAATAATCCGATCCACCCAAAAGAAGATCAGACCGCCCAATAAATTGGCAATAATCGTAACAACCCAGTCGTTATAGCCTCGCAATGTCCATAATACGAAGGCTAAAATGGGAGTTGAGAGTTGCCAGCGAAATAAATAAAACAAATATTTTTTAATCATAAAATATCTCCGATTGTTTTTATGTAATGATTCCCGAACACGAAAAGCGATTATTTTAATCGAAGGAGAGCCTACTGACAAGGGAGGAAAAACTAAGAAGGACATTGGAAAACTCTTTTTGAGAAATGTTTCTTTGAACCTATGGACAAGACCCATTATCTGTAGTCTAATTTGAATTGATCGCAAGTTTTACCTTTTGCGTTAAACAAAATAGACTTTCGGCAGTTATTATGATCATGTTTTAATTGTTGCAACGATAGAAATGTTTGTATTTTTATCCCGTTAGGGACAACATGTTGGTAGAAAAACGATGGCGAGTAAAAACAGGCGTCCCGTAGGGATGCGATGTTGGTTAAAACCGGACGACAACACAAAATTTCACCAACATAACGTCCCTACGGGACGAGGATCATTTTTTTATTACATTTTTTCTGCCAACATGTCGTCCCTAGCGGGACGGACATGTTAATTGCTGCAAAAAATATCGTTTGATTCCAGACACAATTTTAAACATTATAATCTTGACTGTTTATGGTCTTCAATAAACGACTTAATTATTTCGGAATATTTACTACCGTTTTATACGTTACAAAGTGTTATTGATGATGATTTCGTTATATCTTGTTGTTCCGAATCGTCGGTTAAGTTGGGCGGTTCGTGTTGCCGATGAACAACGCCGGTTTGAAGTCGTGCGTTTTCGGTTACTGCAACACGTCATCGAAAAAGGAAATACGGAAGAAAATCCTTGCAAAATTCTTATTGTTCAATGGACAACAGAAGAAATTCTGCGTGAACTCGCCCGAAATGAACCGTTCAACCGATTTCGTTCTTCTCCGCGTCTCATCGTTTATTGTCCTGAACTTGCACAGAAAACTGTTGAGGAAGGCGAAGAAATCCGTTTTGCACTGCTTCAACTTGGAGTGATTGCTGTTTTCTCGCAATTTCGTGAACTGCCGACAATCCTTTCAATGGTTCAACGTTATGCGAACCGTTTCCCGTTGCCGCAACAACAATGGTCTCAAGTGATTTACGATTCGTTGCCTTGGAAAAAATAATTCGCAGATTATTTTGAGGGATTTTATAAGGATAATAATATATCAGTGGAATTATTGTTTGAGGTTAAAAAAGTATTTGCCCTGAAAGGGCAATAGGATTATAGCCTACCCCAACGGGGTAGGCTACCTGACACGGGGTTGTTGTAAGTCTTTACTATAAAAAGACTTATGAAAACATATAAGCGTCTGTTCACGGACCCGTTCACTCCTCAAAACGGCGTTATTCACCAGGAGCAAGAAATGTTGCTAAAGTCTTGATTATAAACAGGTTATGAAATATTTCAATACGAAACGAAATTATTCTTTGATTGGTACAACGAATATCGACCACATACGACATTAAATGGCAAAACACCAAACGAGGTTTATTATCATCGCCATGCCGCCAATGCAAAACCAAGAATCGA
>JAIRLW010000371.1 GCA_031259095.1 Planctomycetaceae bacterium
GTTCTTCCGTACCGGCAATATGCTGCTCGATACATTGCTGAATTAGCGTTACTAAGTTTTGTGTTTGTACCGGTTGAATTCCAATAGCGTCGGTAATCGGAAATGCTTCTACTTTTCCATTCACAATGAGAAATCCCCAACATTTTTTCCTGCCGATGAAATACTCGACGGCAACAGTATTTTTTGGAATATCCGCCAAAATTTCTTCCATTGTTCGGGAACGAATCGAAGTTCCGGCGATTTCTTTAAAAGTGGAATTACTCAAAACATCTTGAAGTGAACGAGCCTTAGCGGATTCGAGAATTGTCAATGCTTCTGTTGTTCGGTTTTCCTGAATGAGCAGTTCAATCACCCGTTCTTTCCCGGAAGCACGGCGTGCTGTGAAACCGGCACGGTTTAAACCGATTTCGTCTTCGGGAATTTGTTCTCGCAATATTTCGGAAAGCGCATCGGAAATAAGAAGATGTTTTAATTCCGCTGACGGATTGGCAATTTCCGTATTAGCAAGTAATCGTTCAATAAATTCAATACTGGAAATTTTTCCGATATTGACGTAATACCGCCGCGCTAATTCCGCTTCACTCCGGCAACGAACAAGATCATGTTGACGATAGGCAATATTGGCAAGAAGATGATGGGCTTTCCCATTGAGTTGATCATCGGTCAGTTTCAAATCAATGACCTTTTGTATAAGAGTTGACGCCGTTTCAAACGAAATATCTTCAATAGCCGTAATACCGGCAACAAGACTTTTATTCTGATCTTGTTTTCCTTCTTCGATTGTTCGGACAATATCGCTGCGGAAAGCATACAAACGAGCCAGATTGAGCCGTGCTGTTGCAGTAAATACCGGTTGAGTTGAAAGAAATTTTTCTGCGATACGAAGTGCTTTTCCGTACATTTCCAACGCTAACGTCCATTCCAGTAACACGTCTGTGAATACGGAATAATCACCGGTTCCAAGTGCCAATGCGTGATTGGAAAGCCGATTTCTTGCTAACCGGAAAAGATAATCGCCGCAATGATTCGCTGCCAAAAAACGGGATTCCGCAACATTTTTTTCCTGATCAGGATTTTCTTTGGCAAGAAGATCAAGCAACCGATTCGCTTCATCGAAAAGAGGATAGCAATCTTCAAAACGGGCAGCGCCGGATTCCGCAAGAATCATTCCGCGATACAAACAACACCGTGCCGCTATTTCACGATTAGGTTGTTTTTCCAATAATTTTTCGAGTTGTTCAAGCCGTTTGCTGCCGATTGTCCATTTTTCGTTTTTCAAAAGTCGATACACTAAATCGGCGACGGTTACCGGATCCGTATCAATCGGATTCGGTTCGTCGGAGAGATTATGATTCAAACGGTTTTGCAAAAATGCCGATAACCGTTTCAAATACAGTGTACTCTGTTCTTCAGGAATTGTTTGCAAAAAGTTTTGAGCATCGGAATAAAGCCCGTACTGAACAAAATGATCAACCGTAATTTGAATAACAATCGGATCATTATTTCCCAAAAGAGATTGAAGACGTTCAAGTTGTTTGTTAATATAAAAATTTTGTATCAATCGGGGAGAAGACTGAAAAGTTGACAATGTTGTTGATAATGTTTCAATTTCGTCCGATTGATCCAACGAATTGTTTTCATCGGCAAAAACAAGATTGTTTGTCAAAACAACCATTAAAATCATACCGATCAGAACAACCGGCGAAAAAAATATTTTTTCAAAAAAGTTTTTGTACATGGGATTTATTTCAGAAAAAACACAGTGTTTTTATTGCCCAAACCGTTTTTACCAGAGCGTTTCACGACAATATTTGTTCGGCATCCTTATCGAGGAGGTCGATATTGTACGTAAAAATGAAAACGGAAACAGAACCTGGTAGTTCGGTATGAATCAATATTTATTGATGTTGTTTAATCTTTTTTAATTTTTAACCTATATGATTTTAACTCCGTGATTAAAATGTTTCTAAAAACAAAATAATGAAATGATTACGAATAGCCGAAATAATATTAATCCGAAGATCGCATAAAAAAGCACCGTAACCTTCGTTGCTCATACCGTCCCTACCAGAGGATTTTACGACAACATCGGTACGGTGCCCTTTTTTTAAAGAACCCGGTCGAAGTTGTTCGTGAAAATGGAACGGAAAAGAACCTGGTAGTTCGGTATGAAACAACATTCTTTTCAAATTTTATTTATTATGTAATCATGACATTCATTTAACCTATCTTAAAATTTTTTATAGAAAACCGTCAATTAATAATAAACGATCTGCAACTCTTAACGAATAGTTCCAGATTCTATTCTATTGCAAAAAATATGTCAAGCGGGTGAAAAAAAAATTTTTTCGGATTATTTTAAAATTAGAGAAATAATTCAGTCTGTAGATTTTCACAAATATACTTCATTCACTCATAATTTTTATGTTTTTTAGTAGTTGAAATTTTCTGGTTGTTTTCTATTTTTGGGGGATCATTTGATCACTGATGAATGTTTGTGTTTTTGTCCCGTTAGGGACAAAAACACAAATATTCTTATCGTTTCAACAATCAAAACAGGAGCATAATGACTGACGAAAGCATAGAACAATTGGTGCTATAACAAGAAACCTCAAAAATAGAAATGCAAGAAGTATATTCACAAATAAATAAAGGAAACTTCTAAAAACTATGTTTTTTAAAGATCGTGTCCTTAAAAACAAGGACTTGCGAAT
>JAIRLW010000374.1 GCA_031259095.1 Planctomycetaceae bacterium
TAGATGTTGTATCTTTGGCTGCTGAGGTTGTTTTAAACAATCGTTAAGAAAATTAGGCGTAAATAAGGTTAGTAAAAATGAAATCAAAATCTTTGTAATCATTCCGCTGATAGATTACGTTTTTAGAAGTTGCCAGAATAACAGAATATAGGAAAAACAACGGAATCGTTAAAAAATAAAAGAGTCCGCTGATAGATTACTCTTATCGCATTTTGGCGAAAATTTAATGTTTTTTTCTTTTACCGTTTGAGTAAAATTATGGTTTTGATGCTGTAACACGTTTGCAGAGTCCGGTTAAATTTTGTACAAGAATTTTGATTTGTTCTTCGGGTTGTTTGGTTTTCAGAGCGGTTTCGAGTTCCGCAGCCGCACGACTGATTTCGGCAAAACCATGACTACCGGCAGAACCTTTAAGTTGGTGAGCCGCAATACACAACTCCGACCAATTCCGCGCCGCATATTCCCGTTCCAATCGGGCAATTCTATCCGGCATCTCTTCAAGGTACATGATAATAATTGCACGCAAATCATTGTCTGACGAAAGACTCGAATAAATTAAAGAATGATCTGTACTCATAAAAAATTTTGTTGAGAACCTCTAAAAAAATCTTGTCCTAAACACAAATTTGTCTTAAAAAAGATAATTTGTCCCTTGAGTCCCTATCGTCTCTTAATGTCCCATTTGTCTCTACTCTTCGCGGTGAATTTTAGGGACATAAGGGACATTGGGGACATAAGGGACAAATGGGACAAATTGGGACGAAGAAAAAAATAATTTTGTAAATTTCTTAAGAAATTTGTTCTGCCCAAGGCGAATCGGGCATGAGTTCAAGAAAGATACGGAAATGTTCGTTGGCTTCTTCAGTAAGACCAACACGTTTAAGTAACATCCCAAGATGAAACCGAACCTCCGCGTAATCAGGATGATATTTTAACGCTCCGCGAAATGCGGCTGCCGCAAGTTCATCATTGCCGAGTTCAGCCAAAACACAACCAAGATTCGCACGCGCTTCGACAAATGTTTCATCAAGTTCAATCGCCATAAAATATCGTTCACGCGCCGCCGTCAAATCGCCAAGCCGATACAAAAGTTCGGCGATTTGAAAATGAATTTGCGGATTCGGATTTCCGGCAGCCAACGTCGCACGGTAAAGATCAATCGCCCCTTGCAAATTTCCCGCCGATTCCAACAACCATGCCGTTTTATAAATCGTTTCAACATTATTCGGTTCGGGGAGAGGTTCCAGAACCGATTCGAGAATTTCCAACGGTTCGCGCTGCGTAACAAAAACAGATTTGTCTTCTTCATCATCGGCAAGGAACGAAAAATAATATTGACCATCCTGATTAATAAGACCTTTTTCCGTAACCAAAACAACATTCCGACCGTTAACCTGAACATCAATTTGTCGTCGTCCTGTTGGAAAATTCCGCTTGATTTTTCGTAACCGATCTATTGCCGTGTTGGTCGGCAATCCGGCGTCGAACATATTCCGAACAATTTTTAACGGTAAAATACTTTCAACATCAAAATAAGACAACCGATGAATTTGTCGAACCGGAACAATCAACTGTTGTTTTTGAAGTTGACGAATCACCGAAATCGGTACGCCGGTCAGTTCCGCAAGCATCGACAGCGTATAACACGTTTTCGGTATTTTTGATATTTTTGATAAATGGTCGTTTTTTTGACTGTTGCCGTACTGATCCCAAAAAAACGTTTCCGAAACTATTTCGAGTGAGCCGGATTCAAAAGCGTCGCGTGTTGCGGCATCGAGTTGGTCGTTCCAGAGATTCCAGTTTTGAGCCAGAATATCGCCTTCGCCGACAACAACTATTTGCACCTTCGGCGTTAATTCCTGCGCGACTTTCCCACCGCATCGCCGCACCGCTTCCGCCGCCAACTTACGATTCGATGCCGCCAGTTTACCAAGAAAATAAATCGTTTTACCGTCCATTGTTATATTTTAAGCGTAAACGAATATAAGGAACTCTAAAAACTTCGACTGAAATCGACTGAAATCGATTTTAGCCGAATTGAGTCGATTTCGGTCGATCAAAAAACAAGTTTTTAGAAGTTGCCTATAATGATTCAGAGGAATTTTCACAAGGATTTTGTGTTAATTTTCAATAACCTCATTTTTACCTAATTTTCCAAACAAAACAACCTCCGTTGCAATGAATCACCCCAAAAAACAAACCTCATTACCTTACGTTTGTTGTAATAAGGCAATGAGGTCGTTTTTATTTGTATCCGGCGGTTGCGTTGTACTTCACCGCTGGTAATTCATGGTTTTGATTTTAATTCGATAATCAAATTTTTTATTAAATTTTTATTTTTTTTCCAGACATTTGTCAGAAAAAAAACTATACTTAATGCAAATAAACGATTGTTTCGGAATTATATTGACCGAAATTGATTTTTGCCGACAATTTATAGATTGATTGCTATGAAACGTTTGAATTTTATACTTATTGTCCTGATAATAGCGGTTTGTCCGGTTTTTGGCGGCGTGTTCGATTGTCTTTGGGGCGGTTCCAACGAGGAAACGACTTACACTCCGTCCTATGTTCCAGGTATGGGCGGAATCACATTGTCTCCGCCTTCGCAACCGCCAATCAATTATGGCGCACCGCCGCCGGGTCAGCAAACAATGAATCAAATAATTCCGGTTCAGGCAACGCCCAATACTCAGGCAATTCCGGTTCAGCAGGCAACGATTCCAACGATTACGGTTCCGGCGGGAGCGGTTGGTTCGGTTGGACGACCGGCAACACAACCCAATGTCGTCAATTTACCGCAACTCCCACCGGGAACTGAAGTGATGTATGTTATTCCGGGTGTGCCTGCGGAAGAAGAATGTCTTGACGGTGTTCGTGGAATTCCGGCAACCGCCGCTAATGTCGTGCCGCCGGGAACTCCGGGCGCAATTCCTGTTGCCATCAAAACAGTCTCGGTTCTAAAACCCAAAGTCGAATACCATTGGACGTATTCGCCAATTCAAACCAAAACCGAAACTCTGGTTAAAGTCGTTCATCCAAGAACAGGAAAAGTTATCCGAACCTATTGTCAAACAGACGAAAAAAAATCGACGCTTCCATGGTTACATCGAAAGGAAGTTGTTTCATACGAAACGGTTACGGCAAAAGTGGGAACACCGGTTTCCCTTGCTCCGTCGGCAAGCACGGCAACAAATACCGTGATTCAATCCGTTCCGACTCCTCAATCTTCTCCGCCGGCAGCAACAAAATGGCAAAGCCGATACGGTTACACGTCTGATAATACGCCGGTCGAAAGAAGTATTTATTCAACAGTTATTGTCCCGTAGTTGGGATTAGGGCTTTGTGGTTTGGGATATTTGTTCTTACACAGAAATTTTTTTAGGGACAGTAGGGACAATAAAGACATTAGGGACAGAGTTTAACAGTAAAAATTCCGCTTGCACCCCAAATCACAAATCCCAAATTCACATTTTGGGGCTTCACAAAATTGTAGTTTTGATGTAAAATACGACCTATGTTGTTCATAAATGTATTCAATGTTGTTTTGGGCATAGTGTTGTCG
>JAIRLW010000380.1 GCA_031259095.1 Planctomycetaceae bacterium
TTCGGCTTGCGCCCTTTCAGGGCTTTATTTTCAAGGGAAATCATACGTAGGGCGATTGCCCTACGCTAATGCTGATTGCCCTTTCAGGGCGAAATATTGTACAATATTTCGGCTCGAAAACTGAGCGTCTTTACTTGAAACTACAGAAACATTTGTTCGTAATATTTTAAATTAAAAAAATAAAAACCGAATTTTAAAGTGTAATGAGTATAAAATCGATTTTAGTCGATTTCGGTCGGTCAAATTGGTCAAAATAATCTTTGGTCAACGTTTTTTAGAAATTGCTCGATGTTTTTTGATGGGGGATTCATTTTTTGGGGATTTTTTTCGTACCGGAGTTTTCTTTTTCACGGTAGTTTTTTTCTTTACGGTAGATTTCTTTTTTGCAACGGATTTCTTTTTTACTGTTTTTTTTGTATCGTTTGTTTTCGTACTATTTTTAACGGTTGGTTCCAACGAGCCGGCGAGTTCTACGCCGAAAATTTCTTCGAGATGTTCTTCTTCTAAGGTTTCGGGATCTTTTCGACCGGTTGCAATGGACACTGACGAGTCAATCAGTTCGAGATGATCAACGCAGCGCAGTTTGAAAAACAATTCCGGACTTTTATCCAGTAATGCTCCAACTCCATAGAGAGTTGCCGCGATATGTTTACACATATCCGCCCAATCGGGACAGGAACAATCAAAATAAATTTCTTTCGGTAACGGAAAAAGTCCTTCTTTTTTATTGGTTACGATGCTAAGGACATGTTTCGACAATTTACCTTGCAGCAATTCGACCACCGAACCAATTTCACCGGAACATTTTTTCTTAATTTCTTTCCAATGTGCCGGTTTCAGGGGATCGATTTTGATAACAATTTTATAGATTTCGGAACCGGCGACATAAGAGTTGATCACGCCGGGAGCAATTTCCAGATGAACAACGGAACCGTTACGGACATACCGCTGTCCGCGCGGCATACGGTTACTGAAATCGCTGTATGTTTCGAGATGGTCACACCATGCGGTTCCCCAAAACGTATTGGTGATTTGCCGTCCGCCGATTTCAATCGGATTTGCTTTCTTTCCGAGTTTTTTCTTAACAAACGCTTTTGCCTGCGAAAGTTTTTGCGCGACAGAAACATAAGGCGTCCAAGCGTCATAATACATTATTATGCTCCAAGTGTAATTTGTAAACAAAAAGATTCTTTCAATAAACGGCAACACACCGCAACGGAAAACAATAATTTACCTTTTTTCCGTTTCAATACAATAACCAGCCCCAACAAAAAAATCGTTCTTATCGACTAAATCAATAGGGCATCTTAATCATCACTCACCAAAATTGGGAAACAATCAGGAAAATTTTTATCGTTTGGACAAAACCGATCAAAAATTTCTCCTACGTCCTCTTGTTCAATGGACGTGATTGTGGTATTTTTTATTCTGTTTGATTTATGGGAACTTCTAAAAATTTATTTCTTCACAGACTAAAATCGATTTTAGTCGATTTCGGTCGATCAAAAAATGAGTTTTTAGAAATGGTCTTATGATGTTTTACTCAACTCAGCAGATATTCATGTCGCATGTTTTGATTCTCCGTGCACCCGGAACCAATTGTGATCAGGAAACGGCTTATGCTTTTCGGTTGGCTGGGGCAAAATCGGTTGAGATTCTCCATATTAACCGTATTTTGGAAACTCCGACCATTTTAGATCGTGCCAATATTCTTTGTATTCCGGGCGGATTTAGTTTTGGCGATGATATTGCGGCAGGGAAAATTTTTGCGTTGAAAATTAAAAATCATTTAGCGGATACCTTTCGGCGGTTCTGTGACGCCGATAAACTGATTCTTGGAATTTGTAATGGATTCCAAGTTCTTTTGAAATCAGGACTTTTGTTTGAAGAAGATGCGGACGGTTCGATTGCGACTTTGACCTGGAATCGTTCTGCACGTTACACGGATTGTTGGGTTCGTCTTCGGACGGAAAAGAGCAATGCCATATTTTTGCGGGGTATTGAATCGATGTATTTACCGATTGCTCATGCGGAAGGTCGATTTGTTTTTCGTGAAAACGCGGCGCAACATCTTCAACAACTTGCACTTCGGTATGATTCGGAGGAAAATCCGAATGGTTCGATGTTAAATGTTGCCGGAGTTTGTGATATTTCGGGTCGGATATTTGGTCTGATGCCCCATCCTGAACGCTATCTCGATTCCACTCAACATCCGCATTGGACACGTAAAATCACGTCCAATGGTTGTAACCATCCCTCATCAGGCGATGGTTTGGCAATTTTCCAAAATGCCGTTTCTTATTTTCAATGAATTTTGGAAACCTCTAAAAATACCTGTCGGCTAAACACTGAGGTATTAAATTATAGTCAGAGATATACCCTAGCCCTTTTGAAAATCGTTTTTTGAACTGTAAAAACACCTTAAATTGCGGAGTTAAACGAAAATATAAAACCGGTTTTTAAAAGGAAAACGGTATAGAACGTTTTATCTTTTTCGTAACTGCATTCTGTTCCTCTGTTTTCATTATCAACATTTATATTATAATCTATGGGAGTTTGTTCCCAGCCCGAATGGGTTGTTGTCCCATATTTACCAATCAGCAATGTCTTCTCAATTATCTCAGTCTTCCCAATCATTTCAGTCCCAGGAATTTCTCAATCGTCCATTGCGTCTTCTGTTAATTTGGAGCAGTGTGTTCCTTTTTGCGTTTTACGTTTGGTCGGCAGCGGAAGCACGGAAAACAACTTCAAATCGTGTTGTCGATTGGTTGCCGAAAGAAACGGAAGAACTTGAAATTTTTTATTACAGATATTATCAGCATTTTTCGGAAGGCGAACTTTTGATGGTTTCATGGGCAGGTTGCGATGTGGACGACCAACGATTGGATTGGGTTGCCGACCAATTGGTTGCGCCGTTTGAAGATCATCATCCTGCCTATTTTGAACGGGTTTTGACCACACGTTCCCTGTTTCAGGAATTATCCGATGGACCGTTGGAACTTAAACCGTCGGAAATTCGGTTACGCCTTGCCGGTTGGCTAATCGGACACAATGGAAAAGACGCTTGTCTGATTGCATTAATTTCCAAAACAGGATCAAAAAATCGGGCTGCCGCCATTGAAACCGTTTTTGCAACTGCTGAAAAAATAACCGGTTTACCGCGTTCCGATATTTATGTTGCCGGTCCGAGTATCGACAGTGTGGCGATTGATCATATTTCGGAAAAAGCCCAAAGAACTTTGTTACCGTTTTTTCTGTTGCTCTGTTTGGTTTTACTTTTCTGTTGTTTGCGTAATTTTTTTGCGGCGTTGATTGTGTTTATCACGGCGCAGATGAATGAAGAACTCGGCGGAACACTTCTTTATTGGTGCGGAGCGCATGTCGATTCCATTTCCATGTTGATTTCTTCACTCATTTATGTTTTAACTATTTCGGGCGGAGTTCATCTCATCAACTATTATCGTGAAACTCTTCACGAAATTCCTTTGGGAGAAGAAAAAAAAGTTCCTTGGTTGACAATAAAAAAATCGGTGTTACCGTGTACACTTGCGGTAGTTACGACAATTCTGGGAATGGGATCACTTACAGTCAGTAAAATGGTTCCGATTCAAACATTTGGTATTTACGCTTCAATCACCCTCGCAATAGGAACTCTTTGGCTGTTTGTTTTTGTAATGAGTATTCTCCAGCAATATCCGATTCGCCGTTGGTACCGTACAAACAGTTCGGAAAACAAAAACAATATCTCCCAAACATTTGAAAAACACGGTTGGGAATATTGGGGGTTCATGGTTTTCCGATTTCGAATTATGATAACATTGATTACGTTCCTTCTCATGTTTGGTCTTATGTTGGGAGTGAAAAATCTGCGAA
>JAIRLW010000478.1 GCA_031259095.1 Planctomycetaceae bacterium
TCGCCCTTTCAGGGCTTCGGTTGGTGATGGTCCTTGAACCTACCCCGTTGGGGTAGGCTATTCAGTAAAAAATCCTATTGCCCCTTCAGGGCAAATACTTTTTTAACCTCAAACAATAAATCCGCTGATATATTACAAAAATATCCGCCATAAACACTAACCTTTTGAACACAATATATCTTAACAACATTATTATGATGATGCGAAATTTCAGATTCTGTTTTCTTTTTCTCCTTTTCGTTTCTTTGAACGGTTGTACCGATGAACCGCAAGGAAAATCACTTCAGGAAAAACTGCCGCCGGAACAACAACAGGATAATATTGCTGCAAAAACGTCTGAAATTGCGGATATTGTTCGGCAAATTGAAATGTCCTCGGGCGAAGTCGGGCGCGCCGAAAATGGTACAATTATTAGTGCGGATTTAGCAAAAGGGCGCGCCTCTGTTTCCGATGAAACGTTGCGGACGTCGCTAAAACTTCCCGGACTTAAAAAGTTGCGGGCGGCTGGAGGAACAATCACGTCTGAAACATTACAGTTGATCGGGAAACAAACCGGTCTGGAAGAACTTTATCTGCAAGACACGCCAATCCGTGACGCCGATCTTGCCGTTATTCTTCCCGGACTCTCCAAGTTACGGCGTTTGACGCTGCGCGGGTGTAACAATGTTACGGATGACGGCGCGGAAATAATAGTTTCGTTATCCAAGGTGCGCTCGTTGGCGTTGATCAAAATGAACCTGACACGGCAAGGGTTGGAAAAAATTGTTGAATCGGACACGATTGCCGCTCTTGATTTACGGCAATGCAGCCTGTTGACGCCGGAAGATTATTCGTTACTTCTTAAGACGTCTCAATTGACCGATTTGAAAATTGCCGGTTTTTCCGTTGACGATTCTGTGTTGGAAACGGCGTCGCAATTGCCGGAACTGACCGGATTAACAGTGGAAGACGCGATGATTTCAGCGGAAGGATTCGCCAAAATGACCGCAAGTCCAACAATAACGGAAAAACTCGCCTCGCTTGTGTTGGCAAGAAATACCCTGTTGCTTGATACGGGACTGGAACCGTTGAAAAATATTCATCGGCTGAAACGGTTATCAATCAATGGGATGATGATTACCGGAGAATTTTTGAGATTGCTTGCCGCTGAGGAATCCAAACGCCCCAAATTGGAAACGTTATCGCTTGAAAAATCGTTACTAACACCGGAAGGCGCCGACGCTTTGAAACATTTCCGCGAATTGAAATCGCTTAATCTTGCCGGAACAGTGTTGTCTCAGGAACTTGCGGAAATCATCGCCGCTCTGGAAACGCCGGAAATCGTCAACCTTTCAGATTGTCAACTGGACAACAAGATGTTAAAAACGCTGCGCGGTATGAAATCGGTAAAAACATGGATACTCGCCGGTAATCCGCTCATTCAGGAATAAAACAGAACAAGGTTAGGGGCTAAAGACAATATCAAGAGCAATGGAAACAAAAAACAAATTTTAAAGAAAGAGACGCAGATAAAATTAACAGAATAATAACGCTGTTTTTATTCCGCGACAACCATAATACGAATTCTTTTGGTTGCCGATGAATTTCTTTTAAAATCAATGCGAACTCCAAAAGGACGCGGCTTAAAAATATTCCATTTAATATCAGCGTCGTCGAGAAGAAAAACCTCAACAGCCGGATCAGATTCAAAAATCGGACAAAACGGAATATGAATCGTTGTTGTCCATTGATGGTCGTGAAATTCGATCAGAAAAGTTCCTTCCAAGCGATCTTTTCCCGTTTCAGCGGAACATCGGACAATTTTTTGCGTTATGGAATCATCCCAATCGTCTTCATGTTCCAATTCGTCTTCATGTTCCAATTCGTTTTCGTGATCGAAATCGTTCTCATGTTCACATTCGTTTTCGTGATCGAAATCGTCTATAACCGGCGAAATCGCCGGAATGCCGCGTTTGGGGGACATTTTTCCGACCGGAAAAAACCGCCAAAAAATTTCGGCAACGCCCAGCAAGAAAACATAAAGAACCGGTAACGGAAACGGTAAAAGGAAACCAATCAGTAACACCGGAATCCAAAAAACCGGAATCCAAACAATAGGACGGTTTGGGGTGTTTTCCGGTTGTCGGGTCATGCGTGCCAAAACAATCAGGATTCCGACCCAAACAGTAAACATCAATACCGCTATACTGTTACGCCCAACGCCGGCAACAGACGGTTCACGCCATAAAAGTCCGGTAATCGCCAAAAATCCCGCCAGCCAAAGAGCTGTTTGACTTATCAGGCGGAGACCGGTTGTCAAGTGTTGCCGTAGATTCATTGAATTGACCGTGTCGGGATTTTTGTAATGTTTTACTCGTATTCAGCCGCGATTGATCCTGATTGATCCTGTTAAAACAATCCGAATTGTTCAGATTTGCCAGTTATCCTGTTCGACAATGGGACTTTTAATTTTCAGACTCGGCTTTTCAATCAACACCGTTGTTCCCGCCGGAATCGAATAAGTCAGCCACACGCTCGAACCAATCACCGAATCATGACCAATCACTGTTTTACCGCCAAGAACGGTTGCGTTGGCGTAAATCACCACATTGTCTTCGATAGTCGGATGACGTTTGGTATTACGGACTAATTCGCCGGTTTCGTCTTTCGGAAAACTAATCGCCCCTAAGGTAACGCCCTGATACAGTTTTATCCAATTGCCGAGAATACTGGTTGCGCCAATAACAATTCCGGTTCCATGATCAATGAAAAAATATTCGCCAATCACCGCACCGGGATGAATATCGATTCCGGTTTTGCTGTGCGCCCATTCGGTCATCATACGCGGAATCAGCGGAATGTTCAGTTGATACAATGCATGAGCCAAACGATACACAGTAACCGCTTCCAGTCCGGGATAACAAAAAATCACTTCGTCCAACGATTTGCACGCCGGATCGCCGGCATACGCCGCCTCAACGTCTTTTGCCAATTTTCGCCGAATGTCGGGAATTTGCTCTAAAAATTCGATTGTTTTACGATGCGCGACTTGTTCTACCGAAGACAATTTTTTCGGTTCACACTGATTCGTGTTCCCTTCGCCGTGACACAATGCCCGCTCAAACAAAACAACCAGCCGATCATGAAGCCGGTCAACAAGTTCGCCGACATGATAAATTACGTTTGACGAATGAAGCCGGTCGCGGTTCCGGTACCCCGGATAGATCATTTCGTTCAAGTCTTCAATCACCTCAATGACAACACTGTAATTGGGCAATGGGCAATGGTCAAGGTGATGCGTTAATTTTGTTTCACGGTACGATTCCACAATCCGATCCGTTAGAGCGGGAAGTTCTGTTTTATGTTCAAATATGGTCAGCATGAAAGTTGGTAGAAAAAGTTAAAAACAAATTGGTCGTAAAAAATTTTTTTTAATCAATGGTCACTTTAGTCCCTATTGTCCTTAATATCCCTGAAGTTGTTCGGGTTCTGTGATTAAAAGGAATTATTAGAGGTTCTCTCTTGCATAAAATAACAGTACGGATTATTATATCACGATCTAAATTATGTAAAAGTCAGTGTGTGGTTTGAGTGTGTGGTTTGGGGTTTGTGTCGCAAGCGGATTAAAACTTTCCCCTATGATAAAAATTCCGCTTGCGACACACTCCACACTCCCCAAATTCCAAATTCCAAACCACAAACCACAAAATGACGCCTTCTTTACTTCGCGACGAGATTTTGAAAACGTCTGATGTAATTGTTGTGAAAGTTGGAACGAATGTTCTGACGTTGGACAATGGTTTATTGAATGAAGAACGAATTGCGCAATTGACGAATGATCTTTGTCGGATGATTTTCCGAAAAAAGCGGATTATTCTTGTGAGTTCCGGTGCGGTTGGGGCGGGGATGGGACGTCTTGGTTTGTCGGAACGCCCGACCGAACTCTCCCAACTTCAAGCGGTTGCCGCGATTGGACAAGGCAAGTTAATCGAGACGTATGAGCGATTTCTTAACCGTCACGGCATTCATTCGGCGCAGGTGTTGCTGACCGCCGACGATCTTTCCAGCCGTAAACGTTATCTCAACGCCCGAAACGCGATTCGAACCATTCTTGATTATGGAGCGTTGCCGATTATTAACGAAAACGATACGGTGAGTGTTGACGAGTTCCACACCACTTTTGTTGAGAATGACCGTTTAGCGTCGTTGGTTGCCAATTTATTTGAAACACCGTTACTGATTTTATTGACGGATGTTGACGGCTTATTTGACCGTGATCCGAGTGATCCTGAAGCGAAGTTGATTCCGGTGGTGGCGAGTTGGTCGCCGGATTTGATGAAGTTGGTTGCCGAAAAGCGTTCTCATCGCAGCAAGGGCGGGATGTCGAGTAAACTCAAAGCGGCAAAAATGATTACCGGTTCCGGCGGCAACGTGATTATTGCCAATGGGAACAATTCCGAAACACTTCACCGTCTTTTTTCCGCCGAAGAGGTTGGAACGATTTTTCTAACACAAAACAGTGTTCTGACGGCACGAAAACGTTGGTTGGGTTACGCGGTTCGGGTGGAAGGTCGGGTTGTTCTTGACGAAGGAGCGGTCGATGCGGTTTGCCGAAAAGGAAAAAGTATTCTTCCGATTGGTATTGTCGATGCTGATGGAACATTCGAAAAAGGCGGAATTGTTTCGATTGTTGACTGTAACGGCAAAGAGATTGCTCGCGGTCTGACCAACTACGGACTCAAAGAAGTTCTTTTAATCAGAGGAAAAAAAACCTCCGAAATCTCAACCATTCTAGGAATTGCCGCCTATACCGAAGTCATCCACCGCGATAATTTGAAACTCGTCGATTAAACATGAGATTTAGTGGAAAGTTGATAGCGGTCAATGTTGTCTCATAATATCCCCTAACGTCCCATTTGTCCCTAATGTCCCTTCACTAAAAAATTTTTAGGGGCAAATGGGATAATAAGAACTATTGGGACAAAAGATAGGCAATATTTTCGCCGAAGGACTTTTACCCGCTCTCCACTCTTCACTTTCCGCTATCAACTCTCCACTCACACAACGTCATTGGGTATTGGTGAACGTCGAAAGATGCGGACAGAATGGAGCATGTCCAAGAGTTCTTTCGTCGATTTCGGTCGGTCGTTTGGTTTTTTAGCGAGCATCATTTTCAAAACCGCGACAAATTCCGGTGTAATATTTTTATTACGTTGTATAATGGGCGGAGGCGGAGCGACCAAATGTTTATTGAGCAAATCGTTCATTGATTCGCCGGCAAAAGGAAGACGAGTGGTCAAGAGTTCATAAAACGAACAGCCAAGACTGTAAATATCCGCACGCGGATCAGACGGACGACCACAAATTTGTTCCGGCGACATGTAACTCGCAGTTCCTTGCGTTTTGGATTTCATCACGAAAAATTTACGGAATCCTTTGGCAATTCGTCGTGTCAGTGCAAAATCAATCAATTTTAATTCACCGGATTCGTTATTGAATAGAAAATTATCGGGTTTGATGTCGCGGTGCGTCCAACCTTGCTCGTGCAAATAAAGAAGAGCTTCGACCATTTCGGGCATTACTTTGGGAAGATAGGTACAATATCGGGCGTAACCGCGATTGATCCACATTTTCAGATTCGGCGCAGAAAACCATTCCATGACAAGATAAGGAGTTTTTTGATACCAATCAAAGTCGAAAATATGAATCAGTTTCGGATGCGACAATTTTGAGCCGACCTCATATTCCCATTTAAGAATCTGAATTTGATCTTTTTGTTGGGCGTACTGATCCAAAAGCGTTTTGATACCGACAAATTTACGGTTCTGATCATCATAAGCCTGCCAGAGCCGACTCGATTGACCCGTGTTGACCACATTTAAAAGACGGTAAGAACCAAAATAACCAATTGAAGCGGAACTCATAATATTGAATGGTTGGAACAAAAAATTTACCTACAAACCAGTGTACTCCTTATATTCAAAAAGACAAGAATCAATCAAAATTTCCCTGAATGTGATCCTAGCGTTCAAAGACTGATTGCTAATTTAGGTAGGCGATCCTTGCTCCTGAAAGATCGCCTACCTGATAAAGTCATCTGCCTGATATTGACCAGACAACTACTTGCCAAATTCTAAAATAATCAGAAAATTTTAGAAAAGGGTAGATTTAAAATACAAGGAATTGTAAGATTTTAGTAGTGTTTGCATTTTTCTATTTTAACCGTCAAGCAGGAGTGATTGTTATGAGCGATCCATTTGACTCGAAACGTCGGCGTACTGAATTTGATGACGCTTTAAAAGGTTATTATCAGGATCACGATGAAGTTTTGCCTGATGACAATCCTGATTACCGTTCACTAACAGCGGAATCGGTCGGCTCATTGATTTTAGGTATTTTATCGGCATTGACGTTTATCAGTTTGCTTTTTCTTATTTTTCCGTTGTTGGGTATTCTGCTGGGAATGCTAGCAATACGAAAAATTCTTCGGGCGTCGGAGGAGTTGAGTGGACTTGGTTTTTCAACTGCGGGAGTGGCGTTATCGATCATTTTTTCGATTGCCGGAATTTCGTATCAAATTTATGTTTATTCTTTTGAAACGCCGCCGGGTTATGTCAAAATTGATTTTACTCAATTGGTTGCGGATCCCAAAACGGGACATATTCCAGAGGAAATCATTGCTCTAACGCCCCAATATGACGATCAAGGTAATCCTAAAACTTCCGGAGTGCCGGTTTTTATCGAAGGCTATATGTATCCGACTCGGCAAATGACCGATATTGACCGTTTTATGTTAGTGCCAGCCATTAAACAAGGTCAATTTGGCGCGACCACCCGAAATCCAACCGAAATGGTGGAGGTGATACTTTCCGGCGATCTTAAAGTACCATATCGAACCAGTCCGGTGCGTGTTGGCGGTATTCTTTACGTCAACGAACATGATACCGCCGGAGAAACGCCTTACCGGATTGAAGCCGACGTCTTTCGGTAAATTTGTTTTGTGATTTGCGGCAAAACAGATGTAATGTTTCTATCAGGTAGGCGACCTTTTGCCAAAAGGGGTTTCCTACGGTTGCGTCACTAACATGCCGTTAATCCGATTCATTGCGATTCACTGTAACACTTTTCATTATTAAACTCGTTTCACCAGTTCCATTGTGGCGTTGTAACTTTT
>JAIRLW010000526.1 GCA_031259095.1 Planctomycetaceae bacterium
ACAGGTAAAAAAACAAAGAAAAATTTCCCGCTTCTATATCGACGTTACTCTTATTTTATCGCATTTTGGCGAAAATTCAATGTTTTTGTTTTACAGTTTGAGTTTATGAGAATAGGGATGATTTTATAGGCAACTTCTAAAAACTCCTTTTTTGATCGACCGAAATCGACTAACATCGATTTTAGTTGGTGAAGAAATAAGTTTTTAGAAGTTCCCTCTAGTTTTTAATATT
Organism: Planctomycetaceae bacterium; assembly: GCA_031259095.1. Taxonomy (GTDB): domain Bacteria; phylum Planctomycetota; class Planctomycetia; order Pirellulales; family Thermoguttaceae; genus WRKP01. Next base: position 233 of record JAIRLW010000526.1, read on the forward strand.
GCATTATATCTCTTAATAAATTAAAATTCCGTTCCTGGTGCGCCAAAATAATCAACAACCTGTTTCGTTTTCCCAAAAGCCGGATAAGATAGTTGACTGTTTTATCCGGCAATGTTTGAACGAATTACCGTATTTACCGATTTCCTCATCCATGACGTCAATCCGAAATTGCTCGAATATATTGATCCGGCAAACATGACTCCGTTGTCAATCACTCAACGATCTTTAACATTTTATCACTGATGATACGGGTGATAAAATTTACCTGTTTATTTCCACACAAAAAAAATTCTAAACATGAAACGTTTTTCCATTTTATTTGTTGTTCTGATGTTCGGATTTTTTTTTACTCCGTCGGTTTTGTTTGCCGCAGCAGACGAAAAAACGCGGTTGGAAGAACTTCTGAAAACTGTCGATCAAAATATTGGCATTATTGATAAAAGTATGAATTGGGAATTGTTGCATGAACTTGGTAAAAAGCGGTTGCCAAAGGAAAATATTGATGCGGCGAAAGCGGTTTATGAAGCGTCTGAAAAAATTCTTGCGGAAAAAAATATTTCCGAAGATTTTCGTATCTGGACATTAAAGCGTAAAACATTTGTGTTGATTCTTCTTGCTTACGAAGAAACGCCTCGTTTTTTTCCGCGGTTGATTACTATTATTGACGAGTTGGACGGTAAAAAAGATTACGAAATTCTTCTTAGGGAGGCGGAACTGCATCTTTTATTGATTGGTTCGGTGCTGGCGACTAGTCCGGGCGTTGATCGAAAGGTTGCTATTGATCTTAAATCGTTGGCGGAGCGTATGATTCTTTTTGCCAAAGAAAATCCGGGGCGTCAAGCGGATATATTAATTGAACAATTATTTTCCAGAATCAATCGGATTCCGCAACCGGCGCAACGCGACCGACGGCTTGCTGTCGTTGCGCCGATGTTTGTGCAATATTTTATTGAGTCCAACCGTAACGCCGCCGCGCAAACGCTGATTGCTGATGCACGTCGGGTGTTGCTTCCGGGCAATCCGATGATTATTGCCGGATTTGATTTGGATGGTCAACCGTTCAATCCTGAACAACTCAAAGATAAAGTAGTGTTGGTTCAATTTTGGGGAACTTGGTGTTTACCTTGCAGAGAGGAGATCCCTGATCTGATTGATTTGTACGAAAAATATCATTCAAAAGGTTTTGAAATTATTGGTATTAACACGGCGGTCAAGGGCGATGAACGCACGGAAAAAGTCAAACAATTTCTTGCGACAACTACTTTTGGTAACAAAAGAAAAACAATTCCGTGGACCATTCTGCACGAAGGAATTGCGGCAACAAAAAATCGGAAAACGATTACGAAATATTATGGGATTGATGAACTTCCGGTTCTTATTCTGATTTCCCGTAACGGTACGGTGTTAAAACTTCATCCGATGCTGAGTACGTTAGACGCGGAAATCAATGCGGCGCTTAATGCGATTGAGTTAACGGAAGAGGAAAAATCGTTGGCGAAGACCGCCCAACAAAAACAAGAAGCGGAAATTGATCGTGAAATTCAGGAACAACTCAAATTAATCGAAAAGAAATAAATCAAACAATCGCCTACCTCTTGATTTTCGACATAAGGCAATTTCTAAAAACTTGTTTTTTGATCGACAATTCGACTAAAATCGATTTTGATCGATTTCAGTCGAAGTTTTTAGAAGTTCCCATAAATAATTATCCCCCACAAAAGGTGAAAACAATCAGAGAGATTTCAATCCAGCCGGCTTTTTGCGGGGGCTTAATTTGCTGACTAGGTAAAAATATATTTCATATTACAGTTATAATAATGAATCTTCTTATTAAAAAACACTTCTCCGTCGTCAATTTTTTCAAATCCCAATCGGGAATAGAATGTAACATTTTCCGGCAATTGGGTGGTCAATCCTAATAAAGGACCATTTTTTTTCGTTTTAATCAATTCATCCAAACAATTTTTAATTGCGAAAGAACCAATTCCTTTTCTTTTGTATTCTTTTTTTACGGCAACCATCGATAAATAATAATATTCCTTTGATTTTATGGCGTTGGTCAGAATCTTTTTATTGTAACTTTCCAAGCCAAGCATTCGGCAAAAAACAGAAAATCCAAATCGGTAAATAAATTTAGGTAAACCTATTTGCAGATAATCGCTAAAAGTTCTTTTCCCGCCGTTGGGCGGAATTAACGTCAATGTTCCTACAATGTTACAGGAATCTTTTTCTTTGACAACTTTAGTCAGTCTTTGCCGCCGATTAAGCAACAATAAATCTGTTCTGAATATCCAGATTAAACCTTCCCGCAAATCTGTTTCGTTAAATATTGAAGAATAAACGGGATTTGTTTCAAAAGAATCGGTCAAGATGTCGGCAACTTCGTTGATCTCGTGCAGTTGCATTTTTTCTATACAAAAATTATCCATATTAAATCCGTTTTAATTTTGCTGATTATTTCGCAATTGGAAGGGCAATTGTTTGTGTCAATCATTCAGAGGCAGGCGTCTCCTCACTAGAAATTGTACAAAAAAAGCCCGCCGGGTTACAGCCGGCTGATTTCAGTTATTCATTCATAGAATGAAATGTAATTGTCTATTTTATTACCCTTCGAAAATACTACGAGAGAAGTCCGCAGATTACGCCGATATTCGCCAATTGTTTTTAAATTATTTTATTTTCACTACGAAAAACACGAATATACTCCTCACACTTTAAATTTCGGTTTTCGTTTTAAAAATATATTTACTAAAATCGCCCCAACGGGGCAATCCGCATGAGCGCAAGGCAACGCCCTACGTAACAAATATAAAACCATGAAATAAAAAAGCCCCGTAAGGACGGCAGCAATAAGATTACGATATTTCGGCTTGCGCCCTTTCAGGGCTTTGGATTAGGGAGACGACTTTCCGGCGGTTGCGCTGCGCTACACCGCCGGTTATG
>JAIRLW010000261.1 GCA_031259095.1 Planctomycetaceae bacterium
ATTACCTCATTAAAAACATAAACGAATCATGAGGTAATGAGGTCGGTTTTGGTGGGATTCATTGCTACTGAGGTTTTTTGTTAGGAAAAAATAAGGTTGAAAATAAGGTTTGCGAAAACTGTTAGAAGACGTTTGGGAAAATTCCACTGATATATTACCAATTATTGACAATCAAGTTCAATGAGAAATAACGTTTTCATCAACTTAAAAATATTGTTTTGAACGATCTTTTGGACTGATGATTCGATTGACTACGATTTTTGAACCGATTTTATTTTCCAAAACATTAACACAAAAGATAACGCAAACGCGAGATGACTTTTCTGAATATTGCAACGCGTCTTACTGAAATGGCGCAACGTTATCCTGAACTTTTGGCGATTGCGGAACCGGATCGGCGCGGTTTTTATAAAACGATAACGTTTTCCGAACTGGACGACGATACCAACCGGATTGCCGCTGCGCTGCTTGAAAACGGTATTCAATCCGGCATGAAACTGGCGTTGTTTGTTCGTTACGGAATCGATTTTATTTCGTTGGTTTTTGCGCTTTGCAAAGCGGGAGTTACGCTTATTCTGATTGATCCGGGAATGGGAATTCCGCGAATGTTACGATGTCTTGCCGAAGTGGAACCGGACGGCTTTGTTGCCGTTCCGACCGTTCATCTGACGCGATTGTTTTTGAAACATAAGTTTCCTAACGCGAAACATCATCTGACCGTTGGACGTCGTTGGTGTTGGGGCGGACTTTCGCTTGATCAGATACGAAAAAATACGAATAATTTTCGTAATAATTTCAAAATAACTGAAACCGCGCCGGATGATCTTGCCGCGATTATTTTTACCAGCGGCAGTACGGGTTTGCCCAAAGGAGTTGCTTTTACGCATCGTATTTTCGATACGCAAGCGGAGGAAATTGCGAAACGGTATCATATTCAACCCGGTGAAATTGATTTAGCATGTTTTCCGTTTTTTGGATTGTTTGATGCGGCAATGGGAGTTACGGCGGTGATTCCCGATATGAATCCGACACGACCGGCTCAGGTCAATCCGGCGAATATTGTCGAAGCGGCTAACTATTGGAAAATCACGCAATCATTCGCGTCGCCTGCACTCTGGAATCGTGTTGCCGATTATTGTGCAAAAACCGGAAAACATCTGGAAACGTTACGGCGTGCGGTTTCGGCGGGAGCGCCGGTTTCGGCGGAGATTCTCGAAAAATTGAAACGTTGTATTCATCCTGAAGGTGAAATTTTCACGCCTTACGGAGCCACCGAAGCCTTGCCGACCGCTTCTATTTCCGCAAGCGAAGTTCTTAATGAAACAGTTACAAAAACAAAACAAGGAGCCGGCGTTTGTGTTGGTACGCGATTTCCGACAATCTCATGGAAAATCATTGAAATTACCGATACGCCTATTGTTCGTCTGGAAGACGCTCATGAATTACCGGTTGGCGAAATTGGCGAAATTATCGTTACTGGACGGCAGGTAACAACGCATTACGTCAACCGTCCGGAAGCCAACGCCGCCGCCAAAATACTTGATACGGAAAATCGTATTTGGCATCGGATGGGCGATGTTGGTTATCTTGATCCTCAAGACCGGTTTTGGTTTTGCGGACGAAAAGTCCATCGGGTTGTAACACCGGAAAAAACATTGTTTTCGATTCCTTGCGAGGCGATTTTCAATCAACATCCGAAAATTTTCCGTTCCGCTTTAGCCGGTTCAATTCCGCGAATTTTTGTCGAACCGCTTCCGGAATTTTTTCCCAAAAACAAAACCGAAAAACAAAAACTCATTGCGGAACTTTTGGAACTTGCACAAAAAAATCCGTTGACAGAATCCATTAAGGAAATTCGTATCATGCGTCATTTTCCGGTCGATGTCCGGCATAACGTCAAAATCAACCGTGAACTCTTAGCCACTTTATAACGAATAACTGAATTAGTGATTGATGTTCCTGAAGAGTTAACAAACGTTGTTTTTCCTGCGTGGAGTACCTTTGAAGCACAAAAAACCAAAGGTTACACCGCATCGCCTAAGACAAACAATGAATTTTCCCGATTGTTTGGAAATTTGGGAAGTTTATTTACGGTAATAGACTTCTTGCATTCATTATTTTAATATTGTAACTTTTGTGTTCGGTCATTCAGTGGTAGGCTTGGTGGTAGGCGATGTTTCGCCAAAACATCGCCGGAACTCTGATGCAATCCGGCAATCGGTATTTCCGTCCATTTGGGCAACACCAATTGCCATCCTAACACGTGCGACCTTTAGCCGAAAGGTTGCCTACCAAATTCCGAAACAATCAAGATTTTTTTAGCGTCAAAATTTTTCGGCTTTGCCGGATATCAAGATTCATTTGTTGAATAAGTTCTTCCGCCGATCCGAAACGGACAATTTCACGAAGTGTAACAAAAAAATCTATGTCCATTCTTTTACCGTAAAGATTACCGTTAAAATCATGAATAAATACTTCGATTTTCGGTATTGACTGATGAAACGTCGGATTAGTTCCGATATGGGTTGTTGAACCGAAAGTTTTTCCGTCGAAGATTGCGCTAGTTACGTAAATACCCGGTTTGGGAATAATAGTTTCGATATTTCCGAGATTGGCGGTTGGAAAACCCAGTGTTCGACCGCGTTGGTCGCCCTGAATAACAGTTCCGGTAAGCCGGTATGGTTGCGGCATCCATTTTGCAGCCTGTTCGACGTTTCCTTCTTGAATCAGTTTGCGAATACCGCTGCTGGAAATGAGATGATTATCAAACCGAACCGATTCCACAAGGTCAATTTCAATTCCGGTTTGTTGTCCGTATTGCTGAATCAATCCGGCGGTTCCCAGACGATCATGTCCGAAACAAAAATTGTTGCCTTCGACAATGACGGCGGCATTCAGTTTTTCTTTAATTGTTTCAAAAAAAAATGTTTCCGCATTCTGGCGAAGCAATTCGTGATTGGTTTGGAGAACAACCAATACGTCCACATTAAATTGTCGGATCAATTCGATTTTCCGTTCCAGCGTACAAATTGGTTGGATATTCAGATCGGGTCGGAGAACCGCAACCGGCAACGGGTCGAACGTTAAAATGATTACGGGCAGTTGCCGTTGTTCCGCGTGATTCTTCAAACGTTTGATAATCAACGAATGACCAAGATGCATTCCATCGAATTTACCAATACTAATCACTCCGCCATGAAATTTTTCAGGAAAAAAATTAATATCTGTAATAATTTGCATAAACTTATATCCGTCAATATCTTAATTTTGAGGAGTGAATGGTTATTGTGAATGAAATTACAATAAGTTTATACAAAAATATTTATCGCATGTCAAGAGTTGGCACAATGTCCGGCGGAAACGTAATGTAACGAAGTAATCGCATGAAACGCTTGTTGATTTTAGGTGAAATATACACCCAATCCGTTATATTTGACGGCTTGCCCGTGATATTTGATAGAATTAGCCGTAATATACTTTTCGCACTTTAAAATTCGGTTTTATTTTTTACGACGAAAAATAAAACCGACCCGATGCGTAATAGTAATTTTATGTTTTCGCGTTGATTATTTTTAACGGTAAATCAGTATTTCCGTCCCGCAGGGACGATTCACCAAAAAACTTTATTAACCGAATGCTTCAGCATACGGCAAGCAACGCCATAATCCAAAGTTCTGCAAGGACGACACTGATGGCGATGTATTGATGTTCTATCCTGTTCAAAAAAAGTGTCGTCCCTAGCGGGATTTAGGAAATAGGAAATTCCGCTGAAATATTACACAAATTTTAAAATATGTTAATTATGCAAATTTTGTTAATTTTGTTAAAAAAAATAATTTTGTAATCGTTTGTGTATGTTTTCAACGTTACAATTAATTGCTGTGTGTTTCTGTTTTTACTTAACTTAACTCATTAAATTGAGAAAGGAAGATTTGACATGTCAAAAAAATGTTCAAAAATGATGTTGGTTTTACTATTTTCCGTATCGGCAATTTCAGTTACGATTGCGGAAGAGAACAAAAAAATTGCTTCGCTTGACGAAGCAAAAATAAATAACATAAATTGTAATTATACAAGAGTCTCTATTTAATTTTTTGTAATATTTCAGAGGAATTTTCATTAAAAGTAGAGGGTGTAACTTTGACTCTACGTATGTCTAGGTGATTTAGGTAGTTTTTTAATATATAATTTTTTGGAATTGGTATTTTACAAAACCTCGTTTTGTGGGATAGTAATGGTAGTATTATAAACCACTTACCACCTACTAAAACGGAGGAATGCCATGAAGGCAGAAATTAATATAATGTTGGATGAAAAAAAATCAATGTGAGTTTTGATTTTTCCCGTGAGAATTTTTGTCAAAATCTCAGTGTTCAGGAAGC
>JAIRLW010000544.1 GCA_031259095.1 Planctomycetaceae bacterium
AAGCCCTGAAAGGGCGTCAGGATTATAAACGGTTTGTCAATCATTTTCCCGTTGCCCTTTCAGGGCGTCGGGTTGGGAGGAACTTAACCCCACCCCGTTGGGGTGGGCTATAATCTTGACGCCCCTATCGAGGCTAATGTAAAAAACAAAAAATATTTCAAAAAGTAGTTTGTTATTTTAGGAAAGTGCAAATTCTATCTGAAAAAGAAAATATTAGCAAGCAATGATGGACTCGTCACCTTTTTTAAATTCGGTTTTATAAGAACATAACGCCGTTTCGATAAAATGATGGAAATATTTTTTAAAATTTTCTTCCCCGATATAAAAAAAATGCTATGATTAAAATATCTATAAATATTCGAAATATTCGATTCCTATCGGGATCGCCCCTAAAAACTTAATCGCTGAATCCTAAAATTATGTCCTCGCCTATAGAATCATCAATGATTTGGACTCAACCGGAAACAATCAGCAATCGTTTTCGGAGTTGGTCGCAATCTGTTCCGAATTGGGAAACGGCGGAATTTTGCCGTGAACGGACATTGCGTTTCCTCCATCGCATGAACTCATTACGGCAACGGCTCGGAATGCCGTTGATTGCGGCGATGCTCGGCGGAACCGGCGCCGGAAAAAGCACGCTCCTGAACGCCTTGTTGGGAGAACATGTTGTCGAAGAAGGAAAAGAACGTCCCACAACCGCTAAACCAATTCTTGTTTGTCATCATACGATTGATCCAGAAACTTGGGGAATTGACCTTTCCGGTATTCAAATCGAAAAACGTGATTTACCGGCGTTGGAACAAATGGTCATTCTGGATTGTCCTGATCCCGATACGACAGAAAATGATGATCTTCGTGAAACCAATCTTGCCCGACTTCGTGCGGTGTTGCCTCTTTGCGATGTTCTGCTGGTTACCGCGACTCAACAGAAATACCGTAGCCGTCGCGTTTTAGACGAACTCGCCGCAGCGGCTCCGGGTGCAAGACTGGTTTTTGTCCAAACTCACGCAGATCGGGATACGGATATTCGTGACGATTGGAACGAATTGCTCAAAAAAGATTATGAAACGGGTCGTATTTTCTTTATTGATTCTGTTGCCGCATTGAAATCACAACAGACCAAAACTCCGTTGTCCAAAGAATTTACCGATCTTCAACAACTTTTAACCGTTGCTCTCAACGACGAAGCCGCAATTCGTGTTCGGCAAGCCAATTTTTTCAGTCTTGCGGAGGAAACCGCCGAAGATTGCCGACGTGAAATCCTTGAACATTGGTCGGCGGTTGGAAAACTGCGCGACCGGATTTCCGAAGAACGACGTCTTTTCGGTGAACGTTTATCGGAAAAAGTGCGAACCGAATTGATACGTGATCGTCGTCTTTGGGAATCCCGATTACTTGGTCGGGTTGCCGCGCAATGGGGTTACAGTCCGTTCTCGATTCTTTTGCGAATTTATCAGGGTTGTGGAGGAATTCTTTCCGGCGCATTACTGACCAGAGTTCGTTCCGTACCACAACTCACTGCCTGGGGAATATTCGAAGGAATTCGTTCCTTCCGAAATTGGTTAAATTCACGCAAAATGCAAAAAAAACCGGCGGTATCGATTTTGACGAGTTGGGAAGAAAATCGGCTTCGTGAATCGGCATTGGTTCTCATCGGATTTGCCGCCGACGCCAAAATTCCAACCGAATTTTGTACGCCAGACTTCATACTCAATGAATCAAAACAAGCAGGAAAAGCCTTTATCAATAATATTTCCGGCGAGTTGGAAGCAATCTGTGAACGTCTGGCAAACCGAAATAATCGACGATGGATACGGATTCTCTATGAAATGTTATTTGGAGGAATGATTGTTTTTCTCTTATTACGTCCCGCGAAAAACTTTTTTATTGATACGTTTTTCGATAAAAATATCCGGTTTTACGGAACGGATTTTTATATTATTTCGACTTTCTGGCTTATTGTGTGGGGGATTTTACTGCTTGGTCTTTTTACTTTCACGCTTCGCCGCGGATTAAATCGTGAAATTAACGAAACTTCCGCTCAATGGGAACGGCTTCCGGCATTGGATCGACTTTTCGGGGCAATCGAAAAAGAAACCAATCGAATCATTGCTTATCGTGACGAGTTGGAAACAATTTGCCAACGACTGGAACGAATCAATCAACAAGCCGAAAAGTTAGATCGACGACTCGGACGTAAAAAATAATCTTGGGAAACTTCTAAAAATTCGTTTTTTAACCACAACGTTTTATGAAAAATCATTGTCCCTATCGTCCCTAAAGCCCCTTTTTTATAAGGATTTTAGGGACGATAGGAACTAAGGGGCAAATGATATTTTGGGAGATTCCCAATGATTAGAAGTTCCCTTTGCCGAATTTCAGAACAATCAGAAAATTTTTTGCTCCCCCTCTTGTCTTGTAGAAAAATTTGATTACTCTATTACTTTTTAATAAATGATGCCGGTTTCGCTGTCTGTCCCAGACCGAATCTCGGTACAATGAAGCGAAACGATGGCGATGTAACTCCTTGCATTGCATTTTCAATACAATGCTGGCGTAGCTCAATTGGTAGAGCAGCTGATTTGTAATCAGCAGGTTGCGGGTTCGAGTCCCATCGCCAGCTGTCGGGGGATTTCCCGAGTGGTCAAAGGGGGCAGACTGTAAATCTGTTGTCACTGACTTCGGAGGTTCGAATCCTCCATCCCCCAATGTTGTCCGCTTATCCGTTGCCCGTTTATTACGAATGTTGTTCAAAACTTTATCGCTAAAACAGGCGGCACAAAAGCAGTCAACTGCTTGCGGGTGTAGCTCAATGGTAGAGCCGCAGCCTTCCAAGCTGATGACGAGGGTTCGATTCCCTTCACCCGCTTTGCTGTTGTAGCTCAGTTGGTAGAGCACGTCCTTGGTAAGGACGAGGTCATGAGTTCGAATCTCATCAACAGCTTGTTTTTAGTTAATAGTTGATAGTCTGTAGTGAATA
>JAIRLW010000615.1 GCA_031259095.1 Planctomycetaceae bacterium
AAAATAAAGCCCTGAAAGGGCGCAAGCATGGAATCTGTATTTTTTTTGAAAATAATGAACATTATTAGGCTTTCGCCCTTTCAGGGCTTTTTATTTCATGGTTTTATATTTGTTACGTATGGCGTTGCCCTACGCTATTGCTGATTGCCCCGTTGGGGCGTTTTTAATAGACATCTATTTTAAAACGAAAACCGAATTTTAAAGTGTGATGAGTATGTTACCATTTTTTTATTTTTTGAAGTTGAACACCATGTACAATACGCGCAACACTAATAAGGACATAATCATTGCGCCGATAACGCCGCCGATGACCACCGTTGCGAGAGGTCGTTGAACTTCTGCGCCGATTCCTGTACTGAAAGCCATTGGTAAAAATCCGAGACTTGCCACCAATGTTGTCATTAACACCGGACGTAATCTTGTTATTGCCGCTTGTGTTACCGCTTCTTCTAACTCTATTCCTTTTTGCCGGAGTTGCCGAATATACGAAACAAGAATCATGTCGTCCAAAACCGCAACTCCCGACATGGCGATAAATCCGACCGCCGCCGAAATCGAAAACGGCATGTCCCGCATCCATAACGCCACAATACCGCCAACCCACGCAAAAGGTATTCCCGTAAATATTCGTAATGCATCAATCAAATTTCTATACGTTAAATATAACAACATAAAAATTAAAAAAAGCGTTATCGGAACAACAATCAATAACCGTAACTTCGCACGTTCAAGATGTTCAAATTGTCCGCCGAACTCAACCCGATAACGCGCCGTCGGCATTGTTACCTGTTCGGTAATTTTCTTTTTCGCCTCGCTTACAAAACTGCCAAGATCACGACGTCGAACATTCGCTGAAATCGTAATCCGCCGAATACCCCATTCACGCGAAATTGTTGACGGTCCCTCAATAATCTCCACTGCCGCAAGACGTCCCAATGGAATTTGCGCACCATCCGGTGTTAAAATCGGAATCTCCATCACTGATTTCGGATCCTCCTGATATTTGTCCGGTAATCGAATCACAAGCGGAAATCGTAACTCACCGTCAATCACCTCGCTGACAACCTTATTGCCAATCGACTCTACTAATTCCAAAACCTCTTTCGCCGGTATTCCATAAAATGCTAATCGTTCTTGTATCACCTTAATTTGTAACATCGGCTGCCCCGTAATTTGCTCAACCGAAACATCAGCCGCTCCCTTAATGGAATTAAGTATCTGTTCAATTTCCGCCGCCTTTTCTACCAATAAATCTAAATCGTCACCAAAAAGTTTCACCGCTAAATCCGCCCGAATTCCAGACGCTAATTCATTGATTCGCATTTCTATCGGTTGCGAAAATCCTAAACGTTGTCCGGGCAAATCACGCAACGTTAATTCTATCGCCTCGGTCAAACCCGCTTGTGTTTTCGCCCGTGTCCATTGCGAACGCGGATTCAACGAAATAAACATATCCGTCAACTCCGTTCCCATTGGGTCTGTACTAATTTCCGCTGAACCAATTCGACTCCAAACATTGTTGATTTCATCAGGAAAATTTTGTAACAACACTTTTTCCATTTCGGTATTGTAACGAACCGACTCCTCAATATCCGTTCCTGCCGGTCGAACAACTCCAACAACAATCGCCCCTTCCGAAAGACGCGGAATAAATTCCGAACCAAGATGAGGCGCAATCATTCCAAACGCAACAATCAACACACAAACCGCAAATCCTAAAATCGCCGCCTTATTTCGTAATGAAAATTTAAGTACCGGTAAATAAAGCAATTTGAAAAGACGCATTAACAACGGTTCATGCTCCGATATTTTTCGCGGCAAAAATATACTTGCCAAAACCGGCATTAACGTCAACGATAAAATCATCGAACCGAGTAACGCAAAAATCACCGTCAACGCCATCGGACGAAACATTTTGCCTTCAACTCCTTCAAGTGTCAGAATCGGCAAATACACAATCATAATGATCAACTCGCCAAACATCGTCGGCTTCCGAACCTCCACTGCCGCATCACGAATAATTTCAATCCGTGATTTATTGTTGCAGGAATTTTCCGAAAGTTTTCTCGTACAATTTTCTATCATCACCACCGAACTATCCACCACCAGCCCGAAATCAAGGGCACCCAAACTCAATAAACTTGCGGCAATTCCAAATTTGTACATTCCCGTAAACGCAAAAAGCATTGACAACGGAATTACCAACGAAACAATAAATGCCGCTCGAATATTCCCAAGAAACGCAAACAAAACCGCTATTACCAATATACCGCCTTCCATCAGATTTTTTAGTACAGTATCAATTACAAAATTGACTAATTCGGTACGGTCATAAACTGTTTTGAGTTGGACATTGGCGGGCAGATTTTGTTCGAGTGAATTTAATTTATTTTTCATTGCAGTTGTAACACGATGACTGTTTTCACCCATGAGCATAAAACCAAGTCCCATGACGACTTCCCCTTGACCGTTGGCGGTTACCGCGCCGCGCCGAATTTCGTGACCGATAACAACATCGCCAATATCTGAAATTAAAATTGGTACACCGTCTTCGGCGGAAATGACAATTTGCCTGATTTCTTCAATATTTGTTGTCCGCCCGATTCCTTGTACAAAAAGCGAACCTCCGCCTCCGGGTCGGCTGATATTTCCTCCGCCGCTGTTCAGATTATTTTTTTGTACCGATTCGATTACTTGATCAAACGTCAAACCGTGTTTCGATAATTTATCAGGATCAAGCCGAATCTGAAATTGCCGTTTGAAACCGCCCCATGTATTGATTTCTGCGGTTCCCGGAACATTTTTCATTACCGGTTCAATTTGCCAATCGTGAATCATTCGTAATTCTGTTTCATCTGTTCCTTGTCCGACAACAATGTAATTTAAAACTTCACCAAGTCCGGTTGAAATAGGACCCATTTCCGGTTTCGCAATTCCGTCCGGTAATTCAACCGTGTTAAGACGTTCACCGACTAATTGCCGCGCAAAATAAATGTCAATCTTGTCGTCAAACACAACAACAACCTGTGAAAAACCAAATTTTGAAACACTACGCATTTCCACAAGTCCGGGCAGCCCGCTAATTGATTGCTCCACCGGAAATGTAATTTGCTTTTCAATTTCTTCCGGTCCGAGAGCCGGAGCATTGGTATTGATCTGAACCTGAATTGGAGTTGTATCAGGAAATGCGTCAATATCAAGACGCAGCAGAAAATACAACCCCGCAACACCAAACAACAATACTCCCAATACAACAACAAAACGATAACGTAATGAAAAATCAATGACTTTATTCAGTAGGTCCATAATAGTAATTTAAAGTTAATAAGGAATAGTAATTTTTTTTTGAAAAACGAACTATGCGAAAAAGCGAACTATTCGAAATGGTAGGAAACAAAATTTTCGTCCGTTTTGTAATCTAAAAAAACAATTTGTAATAAATAATTGTACAACAGTTAATTACTCCGCATTGAGTATTTCAAAACATTTTTTGTAGCAAAATAGCCGGTTACGGTTTTGTGAAGTCATTTCTTCAACAATTTGTAATTGAATGAGATTTTTTATGACTTTATTTATTGTTGCGGAAGTTAAGTTTGTTGTTTCGGCGAGTGATTGCAATGTAACAATCGGACGGCGAATCATCGCTTCATGAATCAATTTTGACGAGGCAACAATACGTCCCGCCGTAACAATTTTTTCTTTGTCTTCATCAAATAAAACGTGAAGTTTTTTTGTTGCCGTAACAGCGTTGGCTGCTGTTTCATAAACCGCTTCCGCAAAAAATTCCAGCCAACTCTCCCAATCGCCTTGTTGACGAACACAATTGAGCAACTCGTAATATTCCCGCCGATGCTTTTTGAAATACAAACTCAAATAAAGTAACGGCTTCGTCAGAACTCTTTTTTCGTACAATAAAAATGTAATAAGCAGTCTCCCGACACGACCGTTGCCGTCCAAAAACGGATGAATCGTTTCAAATTGAACATGCGCTAAAGCCGCTAATAAAAGCGGAGACATTTCTTTATTGTGCAAAAAATTTTCCAGTTTGTCCAAACAATCAATCAACATTTCAGGCGGCGGCGGAACATAAATTGCATTGCCCGGTCGTGTGCCGCCAATCCAATTTTGTGAACGCCGAAACTCGCCCGGAGTTTGTGTTGCGCCGCGTCCGGTTGACAAAAGTTTAGCGTGAATTTCACGAATAAGACGAAGCGATAACGGAAAACCTTCATCAAGCCGCAAAATACCATGATTCAATGCCGCAACATAATTACTGACTTCTTGCACATCATCAATAGGAACTCCCGGTATCTGATTAAGTTCAAAGGTCAATAAATCCGACAACGATGATTGTGTTCCTTCAATCATTGACGACAATACCGCTTCCTTGCGAATATAGGAGTACAAAAATAAAGAAGTTTCCGGCAATAAATCGCCGACACCTTCAAGACAACCAATCGCACGGTTGGCGTCGTCAAATAATCGCAACAACTTCGGCGCCCAAACAATCGGCGGTTCCGGCGGTAACGCAACCGGAACAAACGCTTTGACCGTTTCGCCAATCGTTGAAATCGTAACATAATGTCCGGTCGTTTGACGTTTCATAATTTTTTGTTTTTTAGTAACACGGGCATCTTGCCCGTAAGCAAATATTTAGGGCGGGCGAGATGCCTGCGATCTCAAAATGACCAATTTATAACAAGGTAAAGTATATCTGATGTTCCTGATAATTACAACTAAAAAAATACTGATGTGATTGTATAATAAATTGTTGCAAGAATTATGTTGAGTAGGAAATAAACCAGCGTGTTTTGGAATAATTTACCAAATCTCGGCTTGCGATTTATATTAAAACCGCGAAGATTCAATTTGTAGGCAACTCTGCAAATGATCAGAAATATAATCATTAAAATAAAAAAATGAATTAAATTGACCTTTTCCCACATCTGCCAATCCTGAAATGACCAATAATCTATTCGGGCAATCAAAATTATAAACCATACAGAAAATGAAAAGCTGCTATTAAAAATAATCAACAATGACATTCTAAGATGATCATATACTGTAAGTGTATATTTGATTCCT
>JAIRLW010000023.1 GCA_031259095.1 Planctomycetaceae bacterium
TTTGCTTGTTTTTTCAATGCAAGACTAAACCAAATTTTTTGTTCACTATTTTATCTGATTTTAATTAGAATCTTACCTAAACTACCTAATCATACGTAGAATCAAAATTACACCCTTTAATTTTGACATTAGGGTCAATTTTTTTCTTGGCGTCGATTTCTTTGTTGACCGCTTTTAGGTCTTCGGTTGTCACTTCGGCAATAGCATTCGGGTCCGGCGCAACCGCCCAATCGACCGCTTCTTCATTTTGGGTTCCAAAATTAAACGGAACTTCGGTGAAGGCTGCATGTTGAAAAATCAGATTGATTACTTTTCGTTCAACGATTTGGTTTCGGAGAATATCCATTTCGCCGGTTTTTTCGATGTGCGCCCGAACTCTTCGCGGTAACACATTGTTTTGAGCGGCGATCAGTCTGATTTCCGAATCGAAATCTTCTTCAGTTGCTTCTTCGATATTTTCGATTTCCGCGATTTTTTCGAGGATAAAATGTTCTTTCAAAGCGCGGGCGGTTTCGGCGGTACTGTTTTGTCGTAGATAATTCGAATAGGCTTGAATTTGTTCCTGATTGAAACCGCTTCGTTGTAATTCCATTGTTTTACGTCGAAATTCCCGTTCAGATTGACGTTTTAACAAATCCGGCGGTAAATCCCAATTGGCGTTGATTGTTAGGGCTTCGGTAATTTGCTGACGCGCCCGAATCTGCTGTTCGTGTTCCAACTGACGCTGTAAGGTATCGAGAATGGCGTCACGAAAATCGGCTTCGCTCTGATAACCGCCCAGACGTTCCAGCAACGCTTCGGAAAGAACCGGAACAACCAACGTTTTAACCGCCTGAATTTCAAAAACAACATCGACTGTTTTTCCGCGAAATTCAGGATTGGCGGCATCTTCGGTCAAAGTGATTTGTGTTGTTTTCACATCACCGGGTTTAACTCCGGTCAGCAACGTATCGACCTCGTTGATAATGCCGTCATGAAACGACAATATTGGACGAATTCGAATTGTTTCGTGATCAATCGAAGAAAGAATTTGTTCTCCTGCTTTGAAAGTTAATTTTGTTTCGATATAGTCGTCCGGTTCGGCGGGTTCGGTTTTGTATTCGAGTTCGCCGTGATTTGCCAAAATCTGTTTAATCGCGGCGTCAATATCGGCGGGAGAAAAATCTCGTACCGGTTTTTCGATTTTGAGACCTTTCCATTCGGGAAGGTCAAATTCGGGACGAACTTCAATATTAAATTCAAAAACAAACGGTCCTTCATCCGGCAAAACCAACGAATCATATTGTAAATCCGGTTCACTGATTGGCGTGAAATCACCTTTTCGGTTGATTGTGGTCAGAGCGTTCATAACGAGAGCGTGTTTTACTTGGTCGGAAATATCTTTTTTGAACCGTTTTTCGATGAGTTTTCGCGGAGCTTTCCCGACACGAAAACCGGGGACATAAGCGGTTTTTTCCAATTCGACAAATTCTTTTTGAAAGTAAGATTCCACTTCCGACTGTGGAACGGTTACTTTAACGCGGCGTTCGCAAGAACTGATTTTTTGAACATCTGCGGTCAAATTCAGATCTTCGACATTTTCAATATTTTCTTCGGTATTGGTCATTGTATTTTCGATAAAAAGGTTTTTTTCAATAATTCAATAAATAGGTTTTTATGAACTTGCTTGAGGTTTGGGTGATGAACAAAAAAGCCCAGCCTTTTTGGGACTGGGCTTTCGTATTTCGAACCGGCAAACCGCCCCGGCGGTCAAAGACCTAAAACGTTAAAAAGCGGGCGAACGGGTTCGAACCGTCGACAACGACGTTGGCAACGTCGTGCTCTACCAACTGAGCTACGCCCGCAAAATAAAAAGGTCAACAACAAATGCGATGCCTTAAATTATTTTCGACAAATTATAGCCATCCGATTTTGATATGACAAGAAGGGGGGCAAATTTTTTTCGTGTGGTTCGTTTTTAATCACAGACTTTATTTTGTTCCAATTTATCTCTAATGTCCCTTCTGTCCTTAAAATGTTGTTTAAGGCAACTCCTAAAAACTTCGACTGAAATCGACCAAAATCGATATTAGTCGATATTAGTCGATATTCGGTCGATTTCGGTCGATCAAAAAATGAGTTTTGAGAGATTCCCATTCAATACCGTTTTTTTGGTATAATCGTTAAAGTTTTCCTAATCGTTCAGACTGATTATGCCGATTATAGAGGGAAAAGATTCGTTCTTTTTTCATTTTATTGAACCGGAAAATTTTTAGGAAAACAAAAATGTCTGCTTTGAAAAAAATCCTGTTTGTTAATTTCTTTGTTCTGACATTAACAGTTCTAGTGTGTTCCAACGTTTCGGCGGGACCGTTTGATCGGTTGTGGAATTTGGGTAAAAATGTTGAAGCAGATCCGAGTAAAGAATATCGTTTGACGGAATTGAACGGTCCGGCGATGGTTCTTGTAACAACTTTTACCGGCGCGAACGGACGGCGTGAAGCCAATACTCTTGTTTACGAATTGCGAAAGAATTATAAGTACAAGGCTTATGTTCACGAGCAAACGTTTGTTCATGATTTGAAAAAAGAAGAGAAACAACCGCACAATCCTTATGCGAGACCGTCAAGATACCAAAAAACCGGATCATTATCGGCTTATGCGGTCTTGGTTGGAGATTTTCAATCGTTTGACGATCTTGATTTCCAAAAAACACTCAAAGAGATTAAGCAGTGCGTACCGGAATGTATGAAGGCTAATCAGTCCAATTCTCAGGATTACAAAATTTGGCGAAGTAATACGGCGGCGATTAATGGTAAGGGACCGCTTTATATGGCGTTTGGAGTGATGAATCCGATGCTTCCTCCAGAAAATCAACAAGGCAGTATCGACAAACTGGTTGAGTCGCTCAATGCCGATTCGCCTTATTCACTGTTAAGAAATCCACGCCGTTATACGGTTCGCATTGCCACATTTACCGGAAAAATTATTATCCGGCAAGACGAAATTAAAGAAATTGAAACCGGTAAAAAACCATTTTCCGTCGGCAAAACTTCTGCACTGGAGATTGCCGGAAAAGCGGCGACCACACTTTGTAAAGCGTTACGGGCACAAGGCGTAGAGGCTTACGAATTTCATGACCGTTTTGCCAGTTTTGTAACTATTGGGAGTTTTGACTCGTATGGTCAAGAACTTCCGAACGGCATGATTGAACTCCATCCTGAAATTGCCAAAATTATGGAACAGTTTCAAGGTAAACCGGCGGCACACGTTCAACCGGGAACGATTGCCCATGAACCGAAACGAATTGCCGGAATCGAATGCGATGTGCAACCGATGATTATCGAAGT